>JBLNAC010000276.1:0-13438 GCA_050259155.1 Syntrophothermus sp. | reverse complement strand
GATCTTCGCCGGCATCTACCACTGGTTCCCGAAGATGACGGGCCGGATGTACGACGAGAAGCTCGGCCGCATCCACTTCTGGGGCACGCTGGTCGGAACCTGGGGCACCTTCCTCCCGATGCACTGGATCGGCCTCGACGGCATGCCGCGGCGCGTCGCCGACTACGCGAGCCAGTTCGGAGACTGGAACCTGTTGATCAGCGTCTTCGCCTTCATCCTCGGCGCCGTGCAGCTGGTCTTCCTCTACAACATGGTCGTCAGCTGGCGCTTCGGCCCGCGCGCCACCGCCAACCCATGGCAGGGCAAGTCGATCGAGTGGCTGGTCTCCTCGCCGCCGCCGGTCTTCAACTTCGACGAGATCCCGCGCGTCGTCGGCGGGCCCTACGAGTACGGTGTGCCCGGCGCGCGCCACGCGATCCTGGCCGGCGAGGGCGCCGAGGTGCCCGCCGGCGAGCCGAGCGTCGTGGGGACCTCGTGATGACCGACGAGAAGCGCCCGCTGCTGATCTTCCTCAACGAGGTCGCCGGCGGGCGCAAGCTCCTGCAGGCGGTGCGCGAGCGCATGGATCGGGTCTCGAGGGTGATAGTGGTCGCGCCGCAGAACCAGCCGGCGGTCGGCCAGCTGATCGACGCCGGGGAGCTGCGCGAGGCCGCGCGCGCCCGGGTCGAGGTGACGATGGCCGTGCTGCGGGAGTTCGGCATCGACTCGATCGGCGAGGTGATGGATCGCGAGCCCTCGCTCGCGATCGACGACGCCGTCCGCGCGCACGAACCGGGCGAGCTGCTCCTCTCCTGCCTCTACGACACGCGGTTCGGCTGGACCCGCAAAGACCTCGTCGAGTGGGCGCGGGAGCGGGTCGAGCCCGACACGGCGTTGACCCACATCCCGGTCAGGATCGAGGACGACGCGATCCGCTGGGACCTGATCCACACGCTCGTGGTGGCGACCAAGACCGTCGCCGCGCCCGACCTGGTCCAGCGCCTCAGGCAGCGCGCCGCCGCGGCGCCCCACCGCTTCACGATCATCTGCCCGCGCGCCGACGACGTCGGCGAGGCCGAGATCGTCAACGACCTGGCCGCAACCCTGGCCGAGCTCTACCGGGCGGACATCGACGCCACCGGGCAGCCGATGAGCCCCGACCCGTTCCATGCCGTCAAGAACGCGATCGAGCACTACCGGATCGACGAGGTCCTGATCTCGACCTTCGCCGGCGAGAGCTCCCACTGGCTCGAGGAGGACCTCGTCGGGCGGGTGCGCGAGATCACCGACAAGCAGGTCCAGCACGTCGAGGTCGGCCGTCCCCCGGCCGCCGTCGCCGCCGCTGTCGCCGAGGAGGGAGGAAACTGATGGAGAGCGCGACCGTAGCCATCGGCCACGAGCATCACGGCCCGCCGGAGGCCCATCAGAGCTCGCGCATCGACCGGCAGACGCTCGGCATCCTCCTCTTCATCGTCTCCGAGGTGATGCTGTTCGGCGCCTTCTTCGCGTCGTACTTCTTCCTCCGGGTCGTCGTCAACCCCGCGGACTGGCCGCCCAAGCCCTACGAACTCCCGGTCGCGGTCGCCGGCGTCAACACCGCGATCCTGGTCTCCTCCAGCTTCACCATCCACTACGCGCTGGAGGCGATCCGGCGCGGCAATCGCGCCGGGATGAAGCTGGGCCTGGTGCTGACCTGGCTGCTCGGGGCCACGTTCCTCTTCATCCAGATCAACGAGTACGTCCACATCGGCTTCAGCGCCCGCGATCTCGCCTTCGGCTCGATCTTCTACTGCCTCACGGGCCTGCACGGAGCCCACGTCTTCGTCGGCCTGGTGCTGCTCTCGTTCGCGACGATCCGCGCCTTCCGGGGCCACTTCGGCCCCGAGCCGGAGAAGCACCTGGGCGTCGAGGTGCCGGGGATCTACTGGCACTTCGTCGACATCATGTGGATCATCGTGTTCGTCACCGTCTACATCCTCTGAGGCGGCTGCGGGTGGGCCCCCGGCGTCGCCCTCGGCCCGCGGCCCGTCGCGCCGGGTCGACCCGATGAACATCTCCGAGCAGGCGGTCTTCAAATGGGTGGTGATCGTCGCGCTCGCGGGCGCTTCGGTGATCGCCGTAACGCTGCTGACGCGGCCGCTGGTCGGCGCCCTTTGGGGGTTGGTCCTGGTCGTCTGGGGGTGCTGGCACGCGCTGCACTGGGCCCGCGAGAAGCGGGGCGGGGGCGAGGGCGGGGACTGACCGGACGGCCGGCGCGGGCCGGCGCTAGCGTGAGATGGTGGCCCGGAAGTCGGGGTCGGCGAGGCGCAGTGCCAGCAGGGCCAGCGCGATCGGGACCGTCGAGGGCAGCTCGTCGACGGCGAAGAAGAGGAGGTCGAAGGCGACGCCGAACAGCGCCGCCAGGGCGGCGCCGCGCAGCTGCACCGGCCGCCGCCGCGCGAGCAGGGCGCCGAGCAGGGCGGCGACGAAGAGGTCGCCGAAGCCCATCACGGCCGAGCCGAAGTGGACCAGCTGCAGGCGCGGCAGCCCGCCCGCCGGGGTGGCGGCGTTGATCACCGAGTTGGGAGCCTGCAGCAGATCGGCGCCGACCAGGTAGGCGTCCACGGCGGCCATCGCGTAGATGCCGAGCTCCAGCCAGCGGCCCGGGACGACGCCGGCCAGCAGCCAGCCCAGCGTGACGCAGGCCAGGGCCGAGAGCGCGAGCGCGGCGGCGTCGCCGGCGAGGGCGCCTTTCGCCGCCCAGGCGAGGGCGAATAGCGGCACGACGGCCGCCGCCAGCGGCGGGCGGCCGCCGCGGAGGATCCAGCCCAGCGCCGCCGCCGCCAGCGGCGGCACCGCGACCAGGGCCAGGTAGGTGAGGAAGTCGGCGATGCCGGAGGCGCGAGCGACCGCGGCGATGACCACGGCGATCGAGAGCGGCGGCAGCAGCGCCCACCAACGGCTCCGCAGCCCCGAAAGCAGCGTCCGGGACGGCGGCCGCGGAAGCGCCACGACCAGCGCCTGGGTGAGGCTGAGGAAGCCGATCGAGAGCCAGAAGGGGAGCACCCGGCCCGCGGACGCCTAGGCGGCGGCGCCGGCCGGTTCGCGCGCCTCGCCCTCGCCGGCGGGGGCCGCTTCGCCGCGGGGCTCGAGGCGGCCGGCCGCGGCGACCGTCCAGAGCATCGCGAGCCACGTCGCGGTGGCGACCGCGACGTGTACCCAGACCAGCTCTCCAGGCAGTTTCAGAGCCCACTGGACGCCCCCTATGACCCCCTGGAGGGCGAGTAGGCCCAGAACGACGGTGAGGGGCCCCAGCGCCCTCCTGTCGCCTCCGGGACGGCGCAGGATGAACCACACGGCGATCGCGCTGAGCCCGTAGACGGCGGCGATCACGGCATGGCGCTGCACGACCCATTCGAGGGTGCCGGTGCCCTCGAAGGTGAAGCGGTGGACGAGCTGGCCGGCGTGCGCGCCGGCATGCGGACCCGAGGCTGTGGCGACCGTCCCGGCGGCGATCGTCAGCTGTCCGAGAGGGATCAGCGCCCGCACGGCCCAGACACCGAGGCGGTCCCGCGAGCGGCGTCGCTCCCAGGGCTCGTAGCGCGAGCACCAGGCGAGCGCGAAGGCCGCGTCGAGCAGCATCATCGAGAGGATGAAGTGGCTCATCACGAGCCCCGGGGCGAGGTGGTACTTGACCACCAGGGCGCCGAGGATCGCCTGGGCGATCACTCCGAGCGGGAGCAGTGCGCCGAACATGGCCAGGTGCCAGCGGAAGGGCTTGCGGAAGAAGGCGAGGACGGCGGCGGCGATCACGGCGATTCCGACCAGGCCGCTGAGCAGGCGGTTGCCGTACTCGATCACGGCGTGGGTTTCGAGCGGGGGCGTGGTGCCGCCGTAGCAGCGCGGCCAGTCGGGGCAGCCGAGGCCCGACCCGGTGAGGCGCACCCCGGCGCCGGTGAGGACGATCAGCGAGAGGCCGGCGAGCGCCACCAGCGTCACCTGCGCGTATCGCGACGGTGAGATCTCGAGACGGCTGCTGAGGCGTTCTCGCATCGGCACCCAAGATGATCGCAGCGCCCCGCGGGCCGCTGCCTCCTCAGCCGCCTTTCTTGCCTTCGCCGGCCGGCGAGTTTTCGTACAGGAACTTGACCAGGTCTTCCAGTTCTTCCTTGGACAGGAGCTGGCCGAAGTTCTGCGGCATCACGTTCGCCGGGTAGCCCTGGGCGATCTTCTTGTTGGGGTTGACGATCGATTCTTCGATCGAGGCCGGGGTTTGGCCGGAGACGAGAACTTCGTCGAGGTTCGGCCCGGTCACGCCGCCGGAGTTCGCGGCCTTGAACGTGTGGCAGCCGCCGCAGCCGTTGTTTGCGTAGACCTGGGCCCCGGGGCCGCCGGCGACCGTCGGCGGTTCGGCTCCCGGCACGCCGGCCCATTCGCCGACGTAGGCGGCAACGTCCTGCAGGTCCTGGCCCTCGACGATGTTCGCCGGCATGGAGACCGTCGGATTGCCGTTGCTCGGGCGCGGATACTCGATCTGGTTCTTGACGATGCCTTCGATCGTGTCGCCGTTCTCGCCGGCTTCGCGGGCGGCCCCGAACGCGGCGTCGAGATTCGGGCCGATCGTCGCCGTCGTGCCGGCCTGGGCCATCGTGTGGCAGACGCCGCACTTCTGGATGAAGAGGGTGCGGCCGCGAGCGGTGTCGGCGGTGGTCGTCCCACAGCCCGACGCGAAGGTGACGGTGGCTCCGAGCGCGATCAGCGCGACCACGGTGAGGATGGGTTTCGGAAGGGTCTGCATGAGGCGGTGAGGCGCGCCGGAGTCTATATGTCGGGCCGGTGGAGAGCTTTCGCGCGGCCGCCGCGTTGGAGTACTCTTGAGGCGATTCGCACAAGCCCCAGCGAGCGGCCGTAGGAGGAGAAAAATGCAGGTTCGAGACGGGATGTCGGCCATTTCCCTGACGGTCGGCCCGGCGCACACGCTGCGCCAGGCGGCGGCGCGCATGGTCGAGAAGGGAACCGGCGCCGCGCTGGTCTCCGACCACGAGTCGCCCACCCCGGGGATCGTCACCGAGCGCGACCTGCTGGTCTCGGTCGCCGCCGGCGAGGACCCGGACGCGGAGCTCGTCGCCGACCACATGAGCGAGCCGGTCATCGCCGCCGCTCCCGACTGGAGCCTCGAGCGCGCGGCTGCGGAGATGTCCCGGCGCGGCGTTCGCCACCTGGTGGTCTTCGAGGCCGCCGAGCCGGTCGGGATGCTGTCGATCCGGGACATCGTCCGCGTCTGGACCTCGGAAGGCGCCACATCCGAAATGGAAGCCCTGAAGCGCTGAGGCGGGCGCCTCGGCGCCGTCCGCCGCTGCTCAGCGCTTGGGGACCGAGATGGTCTCGATCGGCAGCGCCGCGTGCCTGACGCGCTGCCTGCGCGGCAGGCGGAAGTAGCCGCGGACGGCGCCGCGGGCGAGACTGCGCAGCGCGGCCAGGGCGAAGATGGCGCCCACGATCGCGTAGATGTAGGGCGCGAAGATGAAGCCGGCGGCGTAGATCCCGCAGACGAGACCGACGGCGCCGAGGCCCATGAAGGGGGGCGCCCAGGAGGGGCGCGGCGTGTAGATCGTCTCGCCGGGCTCGGGGACGTGGCGGTGCTCGCTCATCCGGGTCCCCTATTGGGCGACGTAGAGGAGGGCGACGACGAAGGAGAGGGCGAAGATGCCTGCCGCGATGCCCCCGGCGACGAGGCCCCCGATCATGTTCTTGCGCGCGGTCTCGCGATCCACGCCCGGATTTCTATCAGGCGCCGCGGGTGCGGCGTCGGCGCCGCGCGCCCGCGGCGGCCCCGGGTCGGTCGAGCCGGCTAGACGTTGGCCGCTACGGCCATCGAGAGGAAGAGCAGCGCCAGGTAGGCGAGGGAGAAGAGGTAGGTCCGCAGCGCCCAGCGCCGGTCCGCCGTCCGCAGCAGCCTCACCGCGAACCAGATGAAGGCGGCGCCGAGCGCCATCGAGGGGACAAGGTAGGCGACGCCGAGGCCGCCGGCGCAGAAGGGCAGCTGGGTGACCGCGTAGAGGAGGATCGTGTAGAGGAGGATCTGGCGCCGGGTCTCGTCCTCGCCGCGGACCACCGGCAGCATCGGGATCGAGGCCTTCGCGTACTCGTTCTTCATCAGCAGCGAGAGCGCCCAGAAGTGCGGCGGGGTCCAGAAGAAGACGATCGCGAACAGGTAGAAGGCCATGCCCTGGAGGCCGCCGGTGACGGCCGCCCAGGCGACCAGCGGCGGCACCGCGCCGGCGGCGCCGCCGATCACGATGTTCTGCGGGGTCGAGCGCTTGAGCCAGAGCGTGTAGACGAACACGTAGCCAAGGAACCCCGAGAGCGACAGGGCCGCCGCCAGCGGGTTGACCGTCAGCGCCAGCAGCATGAACGAGGTCGAGGCCAGGAAGACGCCGAAGGCGATCGCGGCCTGCGGCGAGACCCGCCCCGAGGCCACCGGTCGGTCGGCGGTTCGGGCCATCATGCGGTCGATGTCGCGGTCGACTGCGTGGTTCACCGCCCCCGCGCCGCCGGCCGAGAGGGCGCCTCCCAGGCAGGTGAGCAGGATCAGCCGCAGCGAGGGGTGCCCCGCCACGTACATCGTGGTCACCGTCGTGAAGAGCAGCAGCGACTGGACCTTCGGCTTCGTCAGCGTGAGGTAGTCGCGAAGTGCCTGTGACGCGGCCGAGCGGGAGTCCACCGCGGCCGGGTTGGGCGCGATCCGCGCGCCGGCATCCATGCCGCTCAGGCTACCGGCTGGGACTCGGGGGCCGGCAGCTCGGCGCTGGCCGTGCGGTGGGCGATCGCGTCGCGGATGTCACGCATCGGCCGGGCGCTGCGGACGTCGGGCAGGACGTCGAAGTTGTGCGGGTCCGGCGGCGAGAGCGCGAACCACTCGAGGGTGTCGCCGCCCCACGGGTCGTGGCCGGCCTCGGGGCCGTTCACGCGGCTCTGGATCGCGTTGACGAGCGTGATCACGATTCCTGCGGCGAGGACGAAGGCGCCGATCGAGGCGACCAGGTTGTAGGTGTTGACGCCGGTCCCGTCGAAGAACTTGTAGGCGTCGATCACCTGCCCCTCGTTGTAGCCGGCGAGCCCGATCGGCACGAACGTGACGAGGACGCCGACCAGGGTCGTCCAGAAGGAGATCCGGCCGAGGCTCTCGCCCATCGTGCGGCCGGTCATCTTCGGGAACCAGTAGTGGAGCGCGGCGAAGCCGCCGAAGACGGCGCCGCCGACCAGCGCGAAATGGGTCGCGGCGGTGGCGTCGGTCGTGTTCTTCAGGTCCCAGGCGGCGGCGACCAGCGACTGCTGGATCTCTCCCGCGAGCCCGATCGAGATCAGGGAGATGGCGCCGACGGCCCACAGCAGCGGGGCCCGCATCCGCAGCACGCCGCCGAACAGCGTCGCGATCAGGTTGAAGATGACGAGACCGAACGGGACGATCAGCGCCAGCGACATCAGCATCGCGAAGTAGAGCCAGCCGACTCCGACCGGCGCGGTCATCATGTTCTGCATCCAGGCGAGGGTGCCGATCACGGCGATCGCGGCCAGCGAGCCCATCACCGCGCTGCGGTTGAAGAGCGGTTTGCCTGCGAACACCGAGACGATCTCGGCGATCGCGGCAAGGGCGAAGACGAGGATCAGCATGTATGCGCCCGAGAAGAAGATCCAGCTCAGGTGCTGCCACAGCAGCGGCGAGCCGCCGCCGCCGTCGGCGAAGAAGATCCCTTCGTAGTGGCGGTCGATCATCAGCATCGTCAGCGCCGCCAGCAGCACCGGCCCGACGACGATCATCAGCCAGGAGCCGACCGCGGCGGCCCAGGCGAAGATCGGGACGCGGCGCCAGGCCATCCCCGGCGCGCGCATGTTGCGCAGCGTCGTCAGCAGGTCGATCGAGATCAGTACGAAGCCGAGGGTCGCGAGGCCGACGGCGGTGACCCACGCGTCGACGCCGTTGTTTTCGAGGAAGGCCTTCTCGGTCAGGGGCGCGAGCGGGTTCACGCCGGCCTCGCTCGGGGTGAACATGAAGCCCGCGTAGAGGACCGCGGCGCCACCGACCCAGAGTGCCAGGCCGATCTGGCCGAGACGGGGCAGGGCGGTGCCGCGGGCGCCGATCTGCAGCGGCGCCGCGTAGTAGGCGAGGCCGATCGCCAGCGGCAGGGCGAAGAAGAAGATCGCCGTCGCCCCGTACAGCGAGAGCATCCGGTTGAAGGCGACGGGGTTGAGGAATTCGTTGGCCGGGATCGCGAGCTGCAGCCGCATCAGCAGGAACTCGACGACCGCGATGAAGAGGAACCCGAGCGAGCCCGTGATCAGGATCCGGCCGACGTCCTTGTGGTCGCCGCTCGTCGCCAGCTCGATCCAGCGCGCCCGCCGCCGCGGGAAGCCGTCGATCACGATCTCCGGGCGCGGCGAGTCGCTCACGGCACTTCTCCGCTTTCGATCAGTTTCACGACCCGTTCCTGGGCCGCCTGGATGTCGGCTTTCTGCCGTTCGAGGAAGGCTTCGTATTCCTGCGGGGAGACGACCTTGACTTCGGTTCGCATCGCCGCGTAGGCCTGGCCGGAGAGGGTGGCGGCGTCACCGGTGAAGGAGCCTTCCTTGTCGGCGCGGAAGGCGACTTCGTTGACCTTGCCCGGTACCGCGTCGTGCTTGCCTGCCAGGTCGGGGACGTTCCAGGTGTGGACCACGTCGGTCGACACGAGCTTCAGCTTGACCAGGGTGTCGACCGGCACCACCAGCTGGTAGTAGCTGAAGGCCCCGTTCGGGTACGTGTAGCGCCACAGCCACTGCTGCCCGGTGGCTTCGATTTCGAGCGGCGCCGTGCTCAGCGACGCGAGCCCGGCGGGGCCGGTCCCGGGCTCTTCGCGCGCCCTGTCGGTGAAGACGATGCCGAGCACGAAGACGACGACCGCCAGGGTGGTGAGGACGGCGGCGACCCGGAACTGGATGCCGCGGCCACCCGAGAGCTGGCGCGGCTCGCCGCCCCGCTCGCCGCGGTAGCGCCGGACGGCGTAGAAGAGCGCGGCGTTGATCGCGACGACGACGACGACGGCGACGACGAAGCCGATCCATACGAGGGTGTCGATCTGTTCGGTGGCAGGGGAGTGCGGCGCCAAGGCGCGGCCATTCTATTCACGCGGGGCGGCGCTGCGGGTCCCGGTCCCCGGCTCGTACCTATACTCGCCCACCCATGATGCGGCGGACCCGGCCATCACCTGCGCTGCGGTCTGCGGTGCGGGCCGCCGCCGCCGCCGCCGTCGGGGCCGCGATAGCCGTTCCCCTGCTGCGCAAGCGGCTGAGGGTGCCGGCGCCGGTGACGCTCGCGGCCTGCGCCGCCGGGCCGCTCGGGGCGGCGGTCCTCGCACCCCGCGGCCGGCCGCGGGGCGTCGCCGTCTTCGCGATGCAGATGTGGGCGTTCACGATGGCCCACGAGCTCCCCTTCGACGACCCCGCGCGGGCGCGGGAGCGGCTGCGCGTCCGCTACCCGATCGTCGCCGACCGCCTTCTCGGCGGCGGCGCCCTGCCGAACGCGCGCCTGCAGCGGGGCCTGGCCCGGCTCCCCGGCAGGCGCTTCGCCGACCGCGTCCTCACCTGGACGCACTGGCTCTGGTTCGTCGAGCCCTACCTGGCGCTGGCCGTGATCCTCGTCCGCCACCCCGAGCGCTTCCCCCGCGCCGCGCGCCAGCTCGCGGCTGTCTTCGACATCGGCTGCGCCGGCTATTTCGCGGTCCCGACCGCGCCGCCTTGGTGGGCCTTCGAGGCGGGAGCGACCGGCGGCGAGGAGGTGCGGCGGATCATGATCGGGGTCGGGGAAGAGACCTGGCGGTCGGCCTGGCCCCGGATGTACGGGGCTCTCGGCGGCAACCCCTGGGCCGCCATGCCCTCGCTGCATTTCGCCACCTCGCTGGCGGTCGGCCTCTCGCTGGCGGAAGCGAGCAGGTTCGAGGGCGCCGTCGGCCTCGCCTACGCCGCGAAGCTCGGCTTCGCGCTCGTCTACCTCGGCGAGCACTACGTCAGCGACCTGATCGCCGGCGCTGCCCTCGTCGCCTTCGTCCGCCGGGCCGAGCCGCGCCTAGGGCCGCTGGCGGCGCGGTCCGGGGAGGTGCTGGCCCGCTTTGAGAGGGTCGCCAACGGGTAGCGTTGGCAAACGTGCTTGGTCAGGACTCGGCGAACGGCAGCCGGACCCCCGAACTGCCGCTGCTCACGCCGCGGCGCATGATCCAGACGGTCCTCATCGTCCTGGTGCTGCTGGTCGCGATCTACTTCCTGTTCCCGAAGCTGGTCGGCCTCAGCGACGCGATGAGCCGGCTCGACGAGGCGGACCCGGTCTGGATTGCGATCGCGATCGGGTTCAACGTGGTCGCCTACGCGACCTACATCGCCCTGTTCAAAGCCGTGGTCGGCGGCGAGACGCTGCGGCTCACCTGGCTGGAGACATACGAGATCAACATGGCCGGGGTCGCGGCGACCCTGCTTGTCTCGGCCGGCGGCGCCGGCGGCATCGCCCTCACCTACTGGGCCCTGCGCAAAGCCGGGATGCGGCGCCGCGACGTCGTCCTTCGGATGGTCGCCTTCATCAGCCTCCACTACGCCTTCTATCCCCTGGCGCTGATCGCCTGCGGGGTGCTGCTGCGGACCGGCGTCCTCAACGGCGAAAACTCCGTCGAGCTGACCATCATCCCCGCCGCGATCGCCGGCGTGATCCTCGTCCTCGGCCTGCTGATAGTGCTGATCCCGGCCGACATCGGCGAGCGCCTGCAGCCCTACGCCGGCGGCGAGAAGGCGCGGGCGGTCGTCGCCAGGGTCGCCAAGGTGCCGGCGACCCTGGGGGAGGGGATGCGCTTCGCGGTGAGCCTCTTCGCCCACCCCTCGAAGGGCGGGCTGGCCGTGTTGGGCGCCGCCGGCTTCTGGGCGGCGAGCATCGGCGTGCTGTGGGCGTCGTTCCACGCCTTCGGCGTCCACGTCCCCCTGGCGGTGGTCGTGCAGGGGTTCTTCCTCGGCATGGTCGCCAACCTCTTCCCGCTTGCCCCGGCGGGCGTCGGCGCGGTCGACGCGGGGATGATCGGCGCCTTCGTCCTCTTCGGCCTGCCCGAGGAGACGGTCTTCCCGGCGATCCTGATCTTCCGCCTGATCGCCTTCTGGATGCCGATCCCGCCGGGCATCGTCGCCTTCTTCCAGCTCCGCAACACGGTCAAACGCTGGGAGGCCGAGGGGCTGCCGATCAACCGCGGGGAGGGGGCGACCTCGGAGTACGAGCCGGCCGTCAGCTGATTGCGTCGCGCCGGCCGCCGCGTTACTATAAAAAGTAAAGTATTAGCCTTCGACAACGGTGGCGGAGATGAGCGAGAAGAAACAAGTCGAGAACGTGATCATCGTCGGCGGCGGCCCGGCCGGCTACACCGCCGCCCTCTACACCGCCCGCGCCAACCTCGAGCCGCTCGTCTTCGAGGGCTTCCAGTGGGGCGGCCAGCTGCAGAACACGACCGACGTCGAGAACTACCCCGGCTTCCCCGAGGGGATCATGGGCCCGGAGATGATGGGCAAGTTCCGGGCGCAGGCAGAGCGCTTCGGGGCCCGGTTCGTGACCGACGACGTGGACCGCGTCGAGCTTGCCGACGGCGGCGTCCAGAAGGTCTTCCTCGGGGACGAGGAGCACCGCGCCAAGACCGTGATCCTGGCGATGGGCGCCGAGCCCAAACGGCTCGGCATCCCGGGGGAGATGGAGCTCGGCGGCCGCGGGGTCTCCACCTGCGGGGTCTGCGACGGCGCCTTCTTCAAGGGGCACCGCGTGATCGTGATCGGCGGCGGCGACTCGGCCATGGAGGACTCGATCTTCATCTCCAAGTTCGCCGAGCGGCTGACGATCGTGCACCGGCGCGACGAGTTCCGCGCCTCGAAGATCATGCTCGACCGCGCCGTCGAGAAGGAGAACATCGAGCTGAAGACCCCGTTCGTGCCTGAGGAGTTCGTCGCCGGCGAGGACGGCAAGCTGGCCCGGATCCGCCTCCGCAACGCCGAGACCGGCGAGCACGAGGAGATCGAGGCGACGGGGGCCTTCGTCGCGATCGGGCACGTTCCCCGCTCGGAGGTCGTCGCCGGCCAGGTCGACACCGACGAGGACGGCTACATCGTCACCGAGGCCGGCTCGACCCGGACCAACCTGGGCGGGGTCTTCGCCGTCGGCGACGTCGTCGACCACACCTACCGCCAGGCGGTCACCGCCGCCGGCACGGGCTGCATGGGCGCGCTCGACGCCGAGCGCTACCTCCGCGACAGCGCGCCCCCGGTCGAGGCCCACTGGTTCCCGGGCGGCGAGCCGGCCGAGCTCAGCGCCGGCTGACGCCGAGCGGCGCCCTCGACCTAGGCCTGGCGCAGCTCCCGCTCGAGCGTCTCCGCGAAGGCCGCCTGTGCCTCGCGCGTGCGCGGGCCGGGCACGGCGGGCAGCGGTCTGCCGTCGATCGCCGACACCGCCTGGACCTCGCGAACGGTCGAGGCGAGGAACGCCTCGCTGGCGGCGCGGAGGTCGTCGACGGAGAAGCTGCCCTGTTCGACGTGCAGCGCGCGGATCAGGCGCTCGCGGGTGATCGACTCGAGGACGCCATCCGTGAGGGCGGGGGTGCGCAGCTCGCCTTCGGGCGAGACCCAGAAGATCGACGAGGTGGGCGGCTCCAGCACCGTCCCCTCCGGGCGCACCAGCACCGCCTCCTCGGCGCCCCGGCCCCGCGCGATCCGGGTGGCCTGCATGTTGGCGGCGTAGGAGAGCGACTTGACGCCGTTGAGGATCACGGTCGGCGAGTACGTCACGGTGGCGAGGGAGAGGCTCTCCGCGTGCGCCGGGGCCGGCTCGGTCATGGCGATGCGGCGGCCGGCCCGGGTGGCGATCAGCCGCAGCTGGCCGTCGACCGGACCGGCGGCCGCTAGCAGCGCGCCGACCTCGCGCTCGAGGGCGGCGCGGTCGAGGGACAGCTCGAGCGCCGCCGCCGAGCGCTCCATCCGGTCCAGGTGGTCGGCGAGGGCGAACGGCCGGCCGTGGTAGAGGCGGATCACCTCGAAGACCCCGTCGCCGCGGTAGAGCCCGTCGTCCTTGAGTGGGATCGTCGCCGCCCCGGTCGGCGTCACCTTGCCGTCGACGCTCGCCATCTCCTCGAACTCGGCGTTCACACCGGCGAGGCTACCTGGAGCCGCGCGGCTGCGCCCGGCGTATCCTCGGTCGCGTGTGGTACGCGCTCGGCAGCCTCGGGATCCTTGCCTTCGTCGTCGGTGCGCTGGTGCTCGTCGGTCACCTGTACCCGGGGAGCTCGGCGGAGCTGGTCGACTGGCGGCCGACCCGCTCGCCCGAGGTCGAGGCCCAGAACGAGATCGACGACGTGCGGCAGATGCTCGAGGCCCAGAACGAGATCCGCCGCCGCCGCGGGGCCCCCGAGCGGACCGAGGCCGACCTGCACGCCGC
>JBLNAC010000275.1:0-13801 GCA_050259155.1 Syntrophothermus sp. | reverse complement strand
TGTTCCAGTCGGTGCCCGGCGACCTGCAGGACGGCGCCAGCGCCCTCGGAGCGACGCGCTGGGAGGTGGTGCGGGGAGTGGTGCTCCCGACCACGGCCTCCGGCGTGGTCGCCGCATGCCTGCTCGGCCTCGGTCGCGCTCTCGGGGAGGCGATCGCCGTGTCACAGGTGATCGGCGCCGGCTCGGAAATCGTGCCGTCTCTGTTCAGGACCGGCGATACCCTCGCCTCGCGGATCGCACTCCAGTTCCCCGGCGCGCTGACCGAACTGCACAAGGCGTCGCTCTTCTACCTGGGAGTGATGCTGCTCGTGATCGGGCTCGCTTCGAACCTGGTCGCGCAGTGGATCGGGCGGCGCTTCGCCTACGGGGGGGCTGTCGCCCGATGAGCAGCGGCGCGATCCCGGACCCGACCGCGCCGCTGACGCCGAGCGGCAATCTGCGTCGGCGGCAGATCTTCAGCCGCGCCACCGAGGTCGGCGCGACCGGCGCCGCGGTCCTCGCGGTCGGCGTCCTAGCGCTCGTCGTCTTCACCATCGTCTCCCGCGGCGCCTCGGCGATAAGCCTCGACTTCTTCTTCACCGGCTACCCGACGGGCGTCGGTCCGATGCTGCTCGGCACGATGGTGATCGTCCTGGTCGCGACCGCGATGGCGATGCCGATCGGCGTCCTCATCGCGCTCTTCCTCACCGAGTACGCCGGCAGTCGCGCGGCCGGGCCGCTTCGCCTCACCCTCGACCTGATCAACGGCCTGCCCTCGATCATCCTCGGGCTCTTCGTCTTCGGCCTCCTCGTCGACCACAAGACCCAGTCGGGCTTCGCCGCGGCGGTCGCGCTGGCGATCATCCAGGTGCCGCTGATCGCGCGCGGCTCGCAGGAGGTCCTGCTGCTGGTGCCGAAAACCCTGCGCGAAGCCTCCGACGCGCTCGGAGTCGCCCGCTGGCGCTCGGTGCTGACGGTGGTCCTGCCGACCGCGATCGGGGGCATCGTCACCGCCACGGTCCTCGCCGTCGCGAGGGCCGCCGGGGAGACCGCCCCGCTGCTGCTCGCCGACTCCGTCTTCGACCCGAAGACGTTCTCGGTCAACCCCTTCGAACCGATCCCCAACATCCCCGTCTGGGTCTTCAAACTCTCCGAAGAAGGCACGGAACAGGGCTTCCAGGAAGCATGGGGCCTGTCGCTCGTGCTGATCTCCTTCATCCTCTTCGCCAGCCTGTCCGCCCGGGCGCTGCTGGCGCGAAGCAAGCGAAAGCTCTCCTCATGACGATTGGGCTCGACTACAGCGGCCAGGAGCCACAGGCGGCGGCGGTGGGGGGCAACGGCCAGCCCCGCGTTCCCACGCGGGTGCGGATCCAGACCGAGCCGCCGCCTGCCGAGGCCGGGGTCGCCGGGCCGGCCCCCGCCGAGCCGAGCGCGCCGTCTCCGGAGCTGGTCTTCAGCGCGCGGGACGTCTCGGTCTTCTACGGGGCCAAGCAGGCGCTGACCGGGGTCACGTTCGGCATCCGCCGCGGCCAGATCACGGCGCTGATCGGGCCCTCGGGCTGCGGCAAGACGACCTTCCTGCGCAGCCTCAACCGCATGAACGACTCGGTCTCAGGCTTCCGGCTCGAGGGCCAGCTGCTCTACCACGGCCACGACCTCTACGGCCGCAACGTCGACCGGGTCGAGGTTCGGCGGCGGATCGGCATGGTCTTCCAGAAACCCAACCCGTTCCCGAAGTCGATCTACGACAACGTCGCCTGGGCGCCTCGCAACCTCGGGCTCAAGCGCGACCTCGACGACCGGGTCGAGCAGGCGCTGCGCGGAGCGGCGCTCTGGGACGAGGTCAAGGACCGACTCAAGCACAGCGCCCTCGGCCTCTCCGGCGGTCAGCAGCAGCGGCTGTGCATCGCCCGGGCGATCGCGATCGAGCCCGATGTCCTCCTGCTCGACGAGCCCGCCTCGGCACTGGATCCGATCTCCACCCGCGCGATCGAGGACCTGATGCACAGCCTCAAAGGCCGCTTCACGATCGTGATCGTCACCCACAACATGCAGCAGGCCGCGCGCGTCGCCGACCGCACCGCCTTCTTCACCCTCGAGAGCGGCGGCGAGGAAGCGACCGGGAGCCTGATCGAGGTAGACGACACGAGGGCGATCTTCGGCAGCCCGCGCGACCCGCGCACGCGCGACTACGTCGCCGGCCGCTTCGGCTGAGCGGCGAGCCTAGCGGCGCAGGATCTCGTCGCCCGACACCTGCGCGAGGAGGGGCTTGCCGCACTGCCAGCAGAAGGTGGCGCCGCTGGAGTGGGGAGCGCCGCAGTTGCCGCAGACGCCGGCGGTGCCGGTTTCCTCCATGCGGAGGATCCGTTCCACCTCGCTCAGTTCGGCGTCGGCATCCTGCAGCGGCACGGCGCGCTTGACGATCACCTCGACGTTGATGCTGTTGCGGACGACCATCTCGTAGACGAGGCCGCCGAGGTCCCATTGCAGCTCGGCGACGCGGGCGACGAGCTGCTCGCGCCGGCGCTCGAGGTCGACGACGAACTCGTCGCCGTAGGCGGCGCTGACCGTGCCGGCCGCGGCTGGCGGCTTCGGCGCCGTGTTCGATTTCCCGTTCGAGTTGGCGCGCGCCCGCCGAGCCGCGGGCTGCCTGCGCTGGGGTCCCAGTTTCATTCTCCGAAGAAGCTCCCGTCGAAGGTCCCGTTTTCGCTGCAGCCCGCGGTGCCCTTTTCGCACTTGCCGCCGATTTTCTGATCCGGCGGCGCCAGCTTCACGCCCTTGGCGGGCTTGAAGACTTCTTCGGTCGCCTTGCTGGTGCCGCTGGCGCCGGTTTCGGTCTTTTCCTTGGCCTTCTTCTGCGTCGCCGTGCTGGGCTTGGTGCCGGAGGACCCGCCCCCGCTCTTGCTCTTTCCCGCGGTGGTGGCGGTCGCTTCTTCTGCGACTTCGCCACCGCCACCACCGCCGCCGACGCGGATGATCTGGGGCGTCGCGCTGGCGTTCGAGCTGCCGCTGTCGCCCGAGCGGCCGATCAGCACGCCGACGCCGATCGCGAGGACCAGCGTCGCGACGCCCGCGACCAGCGAGGCGTTGGCCGACATCAGTGGGCGCCTGGCCGGCGCCGCCGGTTCCCGCGCCTCCTCCGCCGTGGCACCGGAGGATGGCTGCTTGATCGCGTCCATGAAGACGACGGCGTCCATGAAGGGCAGGCGCGGGTCGCCGCGGCGGGCGCCGCAGGCCAGGCAATAGCGCTGGTCCTTGGCGAGCGGAGAGCCGCAACTCGGGCAGTTCTCACCGCCGCCGCCCGCGATCGGCGATTGGACTTCGGTCACGCGGCAATCGTCCCGGAGGGTGCCCCGTGGCCGTGTTGAAGACCTGTAAACGCGGCACGCCCGGCACGAGACTCGATACGGCCCGGCCGGCACCGGCACCTCGACCGGGCGGGTTCGGGCCGGGCCTCCCAGAATCTTCACATCCTGGTCACGCTTCGGCGGCCACACTTCCTGGCGCAAGTGTCGAATGCGAGCGATGAGAAGCGCGGTCCCGGTGGGGCCGGTCCCGACTCCTGCCCGCAGTGCGGGTCACCGCGCCTCCCCGATCAGCGCTACTGCATCTCGTGCGGCGCCCGCCTCGGCGCCCTGCCCGGCGCCGTCGGCGCGCAGCTGAAGGGCATCAAGGGGCGTGCCCAGGCGCCGCCGGAGAAAGGAGCGGATTCCGGGCCCCGGGCCGATTCGCCGAGCGGCTGGCCGGTTCGCCGCTCGGGCTTCATGCCCTCGCCGCGGGCCGCGTCGGTCGCGGTGGTCGCGATGCTCGCGCTCGGGGTCGCGATCGGCTCGGCGACCAGCCAGCTCGCCCAGAGCGCCGGGCTGACGACGATCCTGCTCGAGTCCTCCTCGCCGCGGCAGCCGGCCGAAGGGCCAGAAGAAGCGGTCGAAGCCGCCGGCGCCGAAGCCGAAGAAGAAGGCGAAGCGAGCCAGTCGAGCGCGACGCCGCCGCCGATCGAAGAAGAAGCGCCGTTGATCGAAGAAGAAGGGACGTTCGAAGAACCGGTCCCCGCCCTGCCGGAAGAAGAATTCGAAGAACCGGTCGGGCTGCCGCCCGTCAAGCACGTCTTCCTGATCATGCTCGGGGAAAACGGCTACGAAGAAACCTTCGGCGCGACCTCGACCTCGGCCTACCTCGCCAGGGACCTGCCGGCCCAGGGAGAGCTGCTGCCGAACTACTACGCGGTCGCGGGCAGCGATCTCGCCAACCAGATAGCGCTGATCAGCGGCCAGGGGCCGACGCTGGAAACGCTGGCCAACTGCCCGATCTATGGGGACATCGTCCCCGGCACCGAGTCCAGCACGGCCTCGCAGGTCGAAGGCGACGGCTGCGTCTACCCGGCGACGGCCAGAACCCTGGCCGGGGAGCTGGTGGAAAAGAAACTGAAGTGGAAGGCGTACGTCGAGGACATGGCGAAGGGCGCTGCCACCGGGCAGCCGACGAGCTGCCGGCATCCCGCCCTCGGCTCGCCCGATCCAAACCACGTGCCGGTGCCGGGCGACGCGTACGAGACCTGGCGGAACCCGTTCGTGTACTTCCACTCGATCATCGACGGCGAAGAATGCGCCGCGGCCGACGTCGATCTCGAACAGCTCGCCACCGACCTCAGGAAAGAAGCGAAGAAGTTCCCCGCGCTCGCCTACATCGTCCCCAACGCCTGTCACAAGGGCGGCGAAGCCGTCTGCGAACCGGGGGCGCCCTCGGGACCGGCGGCGACGGAGGAGACGCTGAGGCGGATCGTTCCCGAAATCGTCAAATCGCCCGCCTACGCCGAAGGCGGCCTGATCCTGATCACCTCGAGCCTCGCCCGCCAGACCGGGCCGACCCCGGACACGGGCTCCTGCTGCGCGACTCCGGTCTACGGGAACGTGCCCGAACCGGGCCCCTCGGAGATCGCCCCGGGCGGCGTCAAGACCACCGGCGGTGGCGGCAGGGTGGGCCTGCTGCTGATCTCGAAGTTCGTCAAGCCGGGAACCGTGAACGAAGGCGTCTACTACAACCACTTCTCGCTGCTGCTGACGATCGAGGAAATGTTCGGCCTGGAACCGATCGGGTACGCGGCGGAACCGGCGACGCTCGGCTTCGAAGGGAGCATCTTCAACGCCGGGGAAGAAGGAGAATCGACCGTCGTCACCCGCCCGTCGGCCATGGGGCCGCCGGCGAAGCGGCCGCCGCCGGCGATCCTCAGCCGAGCAAGATCAGCAGCGCGGTGAGGAGCCCCAGGGCGAGGCCGCTCAGCGTCAGGATCGCCACCGGCCAGCGCGGCGTCGGCAGGAACTCGCCGCGCTTGAGGGCCCGCTCGACGGCCATCTGGCGACTGGTGCCGTAGACGATCGCGACGATGCCCCAGAGGGCGAAGCCGACGCCGGTGACGACGTAGGGGCCGGTGTCCACCGTCCCGGCCAGCTCCGGGACCACGCGGCCGACGCCGATCGCGACCGCCAGGGCGGTCATGCCCGTCCGCCACCAGGCGAGCTGCGTGCGTTCGTTGGCGAGGTGCGTGCGGCGGGTCGCGTCCACGGCCCCCTCGAACAGGTCCCCCCGTTCCCGCTCTTGTCCGCTCTGGCGGTCGATTGCCTCAACTTAGCTCAGCGAGCGGGCAGGTGGGGAGCGCGCCCGCGATCACATATGGTCAGGTTCCAGAGGCGGGAAATTTCGAGGAGAGGGGCGAGGATGGCGCTGGATCAGAGCAAGGTCGGGCAGGTGGTGGCGGAGCAGATGGAGGCGATCGAAAACGACTATGGCGACGATTGCGAGATCGGCGACGTCTGCACGATCGTCGAGGTGGTCGGTCCGCACGGCTCCCACGTCCGGGTGCGCAGCAGCGACATGCGGCCGCACAGCGGCCTGGGCCTGATCCGGATGGCCGAACAGGCCATGCTCGGCAACCTCGGCGGGGGCGAGTGAGGCCGGCGCGCCGCGGTCGGCGCCCGACACCGCGAAAAGGGTCGTAATACGCCCCCTTTTCGCGGTCTCGGGCGGGTCGGGCGACGACTATGCTCAGGGGCCGATGGGCGCCAACGGCTCGGACATAGTGGTGATGAAGTTCGGCGGCACCTCCGTCGCGGGAGCGGAGCAGATCAAGCGCGCCGCCGGCCGGATCGTCGCTGCCCGCGAGGCCGGCAACCGCGTCGTCGCGGTGCTCTCGGCGCGCGGCAAGACGACCGACCAACTGGTCGAGCAGGCGCTGGAGATCTCCGAGCGCCCGGTCGCCCGCGAGATGGACATGCTGCTCTCCACCGGCGAGCGGATCTCCTGCGCGCTGTGCGCGATGGCGATCCATGACATGGGCCACGAGGCGATCTCCCTCACCGGCTCCCAGGCGGGCATCGTCACCGACTCGACCCACACCAAGGCGAGGATCATCGACGTCCGCGCCGAGCGGATCGCCTCGGCCCTGGAGGAGGACCGGATCGTGCTGGTGGCCGGCTTCCAGGGCGTCTCGACCGAGAGCCGCGACGTCACCACGCTCGGACGCGGCGGCTCGGACACGACGGCCGTCGCCCTCGCCGCCGCGCTCGGGGCCAGCGTCTGTGAGATCTACACCGACGTCGCCGGCGTCTTCAGCGCCGACCCGAGGCTCGTCCCCGACGCGCGCAAGCTGCCCGTGGTCTCGTTCGAGGAGATGCTGGAGATGTCGGCCTCAGGCGCCGGGGTCCTGCAGCTGCGCTCGGTCGAGTACGCGCGCAACCACGGCGTCCGGATCCACTGCCGGAGCAGCTTCGAGGACGGTCCCGGTACCCTCGTCGTCTCAGAGGAAGAGACCGTGGAGCAGCCCTTCGTAACAGCCGTCACCCATTCCAAGGCCGAGGCGCGCGTGACGCTGACCGGAGTCCGCGACGAGCCCGGGGTCGCGGCGCGGATCTTCGGCGCCCTCGCCGACGCCAGCGTCAACGTCGACGTGATCATCCAGAACGAGCCGGTGGGCGGCGACCAGCTCGCCGACCTCTCCTTCACCGTCGACCGCGACGACCTGGCGACGGCCAGGGACGTGATCGCCGGCCTCGGCGACGTCTCTCGCGATGTGCGCACCGACGAGCAGATCGGGAAGGTCTCGATCATCGGTGCCGGCATGCGCTCGCACCCCGGCGTCGCCGCGAAGGTGTTCCAGGTCCTGGGCGAGCGCCAGATCAACATCGAGATGATCTCCACGTCGCCGATCAAGATCTCGTGCGTGATCGCCGCGGATCGCGTGCCCGACGCCGTCAACGCTCTGCACGGGGCCTTCGAGCTCGGCGCCGACGCCGTGCGGCCCGAGGACCCGACCGGCCCCGAACAGCGGCCGACCGTCGCCGGCTGAGCGGCGACCCGAGGGGACCGCGTGAGTGGCGACGGCTACAGAGTTGGCGTACTCGGCGCGACCGGTCTGGTCGGGACGACGATCCTGGAGCTGCTCGCGAGCCGGCGCTTCCCCGCGTCGGAGGTCGTCCCCCTCGCCTCGTCGCGGTCGGCGGGGCGCGAGATCCAGTGGAACGGGAGAGCGCTGACCGTGCGCGAGATCGGCGAGGAGGCGATCGCCGGCCTGGACCTCGTCCTCTCCTCCGCCGGCGGCAAGGTCAGCGCCGAGTGGACGCCGCGGATGGTCGCGGCCGGCACGGTCGTCGTCGACAACACCAGCTACTGGCGCATGCACGACGACGTCCCGCTCGTCGTCGCCGAGGTCAACCCCGACGCCCTCGACGGCCACGAGGGGATCATCGCCAACCCCAACTGCTCGACGATGCAGATGGTCGTCGCGCTGAAGCCGCTCCTCGACGAGGCCGGCATCGAGCGACTCGTGGTCTCGACCTACCAGGCCGTCTCCGGCACCGGCAAGGCGGCCGTGGACGAGCTCCTCGAGCAGTCGCATGCGATCCTCCACGACCAGCCGGTAAGCGCCTCGGTCTACCCGCACCAGATCGCCTTCAACGTACTCGCCCAGGCGGGCAGCTTCCCGCCCGGCGACGACCACACCGACGAGGAGCGCAAGCTGGTCAACGAGACGCGCAAGATCCTCGGCGACGCCTCGATCCGCGTCAGTGCGACCTGCGTCCGGGTGCCGGTCGTGACCGGCCACTCCGAGGCCGTGAACGTCGAGACCCGCGAGCCGCTCTCGCCGCAGCGGGCGCGGGAGCTGCTCGAAGCCGCGCCCGGCGTCCTCGTCGTCGACGACCCCGCGGCGTCGAGGTTCCCGATGGCGATCGAGGCCGCCGGCCGGGACGAGGTGCTCGTCGGGCGCATCCGCCGCGACCCGGGGAACGAGCGCGCCCTCGACCTCTTCGTCGTCGCCGACAACCTCCGCAAGGGGGCCGCGACGAACGCGGTGCAGATCGCGGAGCTGCTGGTCGAGCGCGGCCTGATCGGCGCCCGGGGGTAGCGGGTGGACATCAGCTTCGGCGAGGCGCTCCTCCTGTTCGGGGCCCTGCTTGCCGTGGTCGCCTCCCTCTCGGGGGTGATGCGTGGCACGGTGCTCTCGGCCTCGGTGCTCTCGGTCGCGCTCGGCCTGGTGCTGGCGGCGACCGGGGTGGTCAACGTCGATGCCAACGACCAGGGGATCGTCAAGCTGATCGAGCTGGCCCTCGTCCTCACCCTCTTCTCGGACGGGATGTTCGTCGAGCGCGAGCTGCTGCGACGGCACTGGAGCCCCGTCGCGCGGGCGCTGGTGATCGCGATGCCGATCACGATGGTCCTGCTGGCACTGGCCGGAAAGGCGCTCTTCGGGGAGCTGAGCTGGGCGGAGGCGTTCCTGCTCGCCGCCGTCCTCTCGCCGACCGACCCGGTCGTCACCTCGACGGTCGTCACCTCCCGGCTCGTCCCCAGCTCGGTGCGTCACACCCTCAACCTCGAGTCGGGCCTGAACGACGGCCTGGCGCTGCCCTTCGTCCTCTTCTTCCTCGTCCTCGCCACCCCCGGCGGCGACGCCGGCGCGGAAGCGGCGAAGCTGCTCGGGCAGGCGGCGGTTGGGGGCCTGATCGGCGCCGCCCTGGGGGTCGTCGCCGGGCGGGCGCACCATCACCTGCCGGGCGGCGGCATCACCGCCCGCTACGAGGGGATCTACGCCGTCGGCTTCGCCCTGCTCGCCTTCGGCCTCGCCGACGTCACCTGGGGCAACGGCCTGATCGCCGCCTTCGTCTGCGGGATCGCGATGGGCGCCAGCGAGCGCGACGTGCCCGAGGGCTTCGTCGAGTTCGCCGAGAACACGAGCACGATCTTCCAGGTCCTGACCTTCTTCGTCTTCGGCGCCCTCATCATCGCCACCGGCTTCGAGCACAGCATTCCCCCGCTGGTCGTCTTCGTCGTCTTCGCGCTGCTGGTCGCCCGGCCGGCGGCGGTGCTCCTCTCCTTCCTGCGCACCGGCATCCCTCGCTCCGAGAAGGTCTTCATGGCCTGGTTCGGGCCCAAGGGGGTGGCCTCGATGCTGTTCGCCCTCTTCGTGCTGAAGGCCGGGGTCGAGGACGGGACGCTGATCTTCGACATCGCCTCGATCACGATCATCGCCTCGATCGTCGCCCATGGGCTGACCGACACGCTCGGCGCCCGCATGCTCTCCGAGCGCCTGCGCTGAGCGCCGTGACGGACGAGGGGTCGGGCGGCGTCAGCCCGCGGCCGCCACCGCCGCGGCCCTTGGCCGCGCACGTCGTGAGCCGCTAGGCAGCGACCGGCGCCAGGCGCTCCTCGACCCACCCGGTCGAGGCGATGTGCTTGCTCATCCCCAGCTCCTTCGGCTCGGCGCCGAGCGCTAGGCCGACCAGCTGCGGCAGGTGGAGCACGGCGAGGCCGAGCTCGCGGTTGACGACCTTGGCCGCCTCGGGCTGCTGCATGTCGAGGTTGAGGTGGCAGAGGGGGCAGGGGGTGACCAGGCAGTCGGCGCCGGCGTCGATCGCGTCGCCGACGTGGGTTCCCGCCTGGCGCAGCGACGTCTCGCGGTTCATCGTGATCACCGGGAACCCGCAGCATTTGCGGGCACCGTCGTACTCGACGATCTCGCCCCCGAGCGCCTCGATCACCCGCTCGAGGTACACGTCGCGGTCTGGGTGCTCCTCGTAGCCGAGGCGCTTCTTGGGACGCACGATGTAGCAGCCGTAGAAGGGCCCGACCCGGAGGCCGCTGAGCGGCCGCTTCACCTGCGCGGCGAGGCGGTCGAGCCCGTAGTCCTCGACCAGCAGCCAGAGGAAGTTCTTGTTGGTGAAGCCCTCCTTGTCCTTCTCGTAGGAGAGCCCCTGGCCCGAGAGGACCTCGTTGATGTGAGCGCGGTAGGCCGAGTCGGCGTCGAGGCGCTGCTGGCACTCCGACTGCGCCCCCTGGCAGGTAGAGCAGATGTTCATCATCGCCAGGCCGGTTTGCTGGGCGAGGGCGAAGGTGCGGGCGTTGAGCGTGTCGGCGAGCTCCTGGTTGTGCTCGGCGATGACGCCGGCGCCGCAGCAGTTGGCGCGGTCGAGGGTGACCAGCTCGATCCCGAGCCTCTCCGCCACCAGCGCCATCGAGCCGTGCAGCTCGGGGGTGAAGCCGCGCGAGACGCAGCCCGGCCAGTAGGCGACTTTGATCTGATCAGCCATTCGGGGCCTCCTCCGCGGCGGCGGGAGCCGGCGGCGTCTCGAGGTTCTCCTCGACAGCCGCCTCCTCGTCGCCCTCCTCGCCCTTGATGTACAGGTTGAATTCCTCGTTGTGCTCCTCGGCGTGCTTGTAGATCGCCTTGACCTCGTCCTGGGCGCGGTCGGGGAGCTTGTGATGGACGCCGGGGATCAGTTTCGGCAGCGAGCGCATCTTGCCGGTCCTGATGCCGCGGATCGCGGTCGGCAGCGAGCCGATCATTTCCTTGATCGCCCGTTTGCTCGGTTTCAGCTTGCCCTTGACGCCGGGCGCGAACGACTCCTGCAGCAGCAGCGACTCGTCCAGGGTCCCCTTCTTCTCGATGATCTTGACGAAGGCGATCTCGTGGTTGTGGCCGCTGTTGGGGTCCTCGATCCCTTCCTCGCCGGCCCGGCGCCGTAGCCGCATGATCTGGTCCATCGGCGCCACCCCCTTGGGGCAGGCGTCGACGCAGCTGAAGCAGTGCGTGCAGTCGTAGATCCCGTGCGGGTCCTCGGCCAGGTCGTGCAGGCGCTCGTGGGTCTCCGCGTCGCGCGGGTCGCCGACGAATCGGTAGGCCTTCGCCAGGGCGGCGGGGCCGATGAAGTCGGGATCGGCTTCCATCGAGAGGCAGGAGGAGACGCAGGCCCCGCACTGGATGCAGGCCATCGACTGGGTGATGTCGATCATCGATTCGGGCTCGACGATGTACTCCCGCTCGGGCGGCTCGCCGTGGGGAAGCAGCCAGGGCGTCACCCGGCGGATCTTGGTCCAGTGCGTCGACTCCATGTCGGTGACCAGGTCCTTGATCACCGGCATGTTGCCCATCGGCTCCACGACAATGGGCGCCGCCTCGTCTGCTCCCGCGAGGGCGGAGGAATCAGATATGGATCCGACCTCGCTCCCGCGTCCGGGGGCGGCGCTGCTTGCCACGCCGCCGCTTCCCGCGGGGTGGGCCATCTTGTTCGCATGCTCCTGTGCCTCGCCGATCTGGGTCTTGCAGCCGAGGCCGGACTGGCCGTTGATCTTCATCCCGCAGGAGCCGCAGATCGCAGCCCGGCAGGAGCAGCGCACGGCGAGCGTGCCGTCGTCGCGGTCCTTGGCCTGGAGCAGGCCGTCGAGGACCGAGAGCGAGGGCTCCAGCTCGACCTTGAACTCCTCCCAGTAGGGCCCCTGGCCGCTCTCGGGCTGGAATCTGCGGACCTTGATCGTGTAGTCGGCCATCAGTACGTTCTCGCTTCCGGTTGCCACTGGGTGATGGTCACCTCGGAGTAGGAGATCTCCGGGCCGTCATCGGTCAGCTCGAGATCGATGTGTTTCAGCCACTCCTCGTCGTTCCGCTCGGGGTAGTCGGTGCGGTACTGGGCGCCGCGGCTCTCCTTTCGCTCGAGCGCGGCGACACAGGTGCACTCCGCGTTGTCGAGCATGTACCCCAGCTCGATGGCCGCGAGCAGGTCCTGGTTGAAGACCGTGCCGTGGTCGTCGATGTAGGCGGTCTTCGCCTCCTCCTTCAGCCGCCTGACGGTATCGAGCGCTTCCTGGATCCCGGCCTCGTCGCGGAAGACGGCGACCTTGGCGTCCATCGTCGTCCCCAGCTCGAGCTTGATCTCCGAGACGCGGCGGCCCGAGCCCTTCTCGCGCGAGTTGATGTCGGCGACCATCGCCTCCTCTTCCTCGAGCACCTTGTTGGACGGCCTCGAGGCCTCGGTCCGCTTGGCGCGGGCGGCGGCGTCGATGCCGGAGCGGCGGCCGAAGATCAGCGTGTCGAGGAGGGAGTTGGCGCCGAGGCGGTTGCCGCCGTGCACCGAGACGCAGGCGACCTCGCCCGCCGCGTAGAGGCCGGGGATGTCGGTGCGGCCGTCGACGTCCGTCTTGACGCCGCCCATCGTGTAGTGGTTGCCGGGCTTGATGTGGATCGGTTCGCGGGTGATGTCGACGCCGGCGAAGTCACGGCCGACGAGGACGATCTCCCGCAGCGCCTCGTGCACCCGCTTCTTCGGCACCACGGTGATGTCGAGGGCGACGGTGCCGTCCGGGAAGCCGCGTCCCTCGTTGATCTCGGTCTGCTCGGCGCGGGAGACGACGTCGCGCGAGGCGAGCTCCATCTTGTTCGGCGCGTAGCGCTCCATGAAGCGTTCGCCGTTCTTGTTCAGCAGGTGCGCGCCCTCGCCGCGGGCTCCCTCGGTGATCAGGAACCCCTTTCCCGCCAGCGTGGTCGGGTGGTACTGGATCATCTCCATGTCCATCAGCTTGGCCCCGGCGCGGTAGGCCATCGCGATCCCGTCGCCGGTGCAGATCAGGGCGTTGGTCGTCGGCTTCCAGACCTGGCCGTTGCCACCGCAGCAGAGGATCACCGACTTTGCCTGGAAGAGCTCCATCGAGCCGTCGGCGACGTTGCGCGTGACGACGCCGCAGCACTCGCCGTTCTCGTCGAGCGCGAGCGCGGTGCAGAACCACTCCTCGTAGCGGGCGACGTCGTCGGCGTGCTTCATCAGCTGCTCGTAGAGGACGTGCATGATCGCCTGGCCGGTGATGTCCGCGACGTAGTACGTGCGGGCGGCCGAGGCGCCGCCGAAGGCGCGGGTGCCCAGCTTCCCTTCCTCGTTGCGGTGGAAGGTGACGCCGAGGTGCTCGAGATGGAGGATTTCCTCGGGCGCCTCGCGGGTCATCACTTCGATCGCGTCCTGGTCGCCGAGGTAGTCGGAGCCCTTGACCGTGTCGAAGGCGTGTGACTCCCAGCTGTCCTCCGGGTTCAGAGCCGCGTTGATGCCGCCCTGGGCGGCGTTGGAGTGGGAGCGGACCGGGTGGACCTTGCTGATGATTCCCACCGACACGCCCTGCTCCGCGGCGGCCAGCGCCGCCCGCTGGCCGGCGAGCCCGGCCCCGATCACCAGTACGTCATGGGAAGGCACGGGGGCGATCCTATAGACCAAGAAGCCGAGCGCGTAGTCGGGATTCGTCACACAGCCGACCGCACTCGCATTGCCGCTCGGGGGGAGTGTCCGGCGGAGGAGCGGGGGAGTGTCCGGCGGACCCCCCAGGGCGGCTAAAGCCAGCGCTCGCCGAGGCGCCGGATCGCCGTCTCGGAGAGCTTGATCCCGTCCGCGAGGGTCCCGAAGTCGACGTTCTCGGCGAGATCGTGCCACCAGTGGTAGTTGGCCGGCTGCTTGAGATCGGTGCAGCCGGCGAGGACCGCCGTCTCGTACCCGGCGGCAGCGGGCTCGAGCCCGTC
>JBLNAC010000274.1:0-2556 GCA_050259155.1 Syntrophothermus sp. | reverse complement strand
GCCGGTCGGCGTCCTCGGCGTCCTCGTCGCGCTCGCCGTCTCGCCGCTGGCCGGCTTCGCCTGCGGCTACCTCTTCTCGCGCCTCGACGCCCGCCTCCTGCGGCGAGCGACGCGGCGGGTGCGGAAGCCGATCCGCGGCTCCGAGTGGGCGATGTCGGCCGCGCTCTCCTTTGGCCACGGCGCCAACGACGCGCAGAAGGCGATGGGCGTGATCGCGGCGCTGCTGCTCGCCAGCGGCCACCTCGAATCGCTCACCGTGCCGCTCTGGGTCAAGCTCAGCTGCGGCGCGGCGCTGACGATCGGGACGGCGATGGGCGGCTGGCGGATCATCCGCACGATCGGCCGCCGCATCTTCCACCTGGCGCCGATCGACGGCTTCGCCAGTCAGAGTGGCTCCACCGCGGTGATCCTTCCCGCCTCCTACCTCGGCGCCCCGGTCTCGACCACGCAGGTCGTCGCCTCCTCGGTGGTCGGCGTCGGCGGCGGGCGGCGCCGCTGGCGCCACGTGCGCTGGGCGGTCGTCCGCTCGATCGCCCTCGCCTGGCTCCTCACCCTGCCCGCCTCGGCGGCGCTCGGGGCGATAATGCTCCCGATCTGGAAGGCGGCATTCTGATGGCGCGACGGCACTGGTTCCTCCCCGACACCCCCGACGTGCTGGGCCTGCTCGAGCAGCAGGCCACGGTCACGGTCGAAGGAATGGACGCGCTCGCCGCCTGGGCGGGCGGCAAGAAGGGGGCGGGGAAGGTCGTGCGGGCGGCCGAGCATGCCGCCGACGAGCGCAAGCGGGCGCTGCGCGAGGCGCTGAGCGAAGCGTTCTCGACCCCGCTCGATCCGGAGGACCTGTTCGAGCTCTCGCGGGGGCTCGACGAAGTCCTCAACGACGCCAAGAACGTCGTCCGCGAGGCGGAAGCGATGGAAACCAAGCCCGATCCGGCGATGGCCAAGATGGCGTCCCAGCTCGCCGCCGGCACCCGGCAGCTGGCGGAGGCGTTCCGGCGGTTCGCCGGCAGCGATCGCGAGGAGGCGACCGCGCTGGCGGACCGCGCCGTGAAGGACCAGCGCCACATGCAGCACACCTACCGGCAGGCGATCTCGGCGCTGATCGAAAACCCCGATCTGCGCGAGGTCTCGGCCCGGCGTGAGCTCTACCGCCGCCTCGCCCGCACCGGAGACGAACTCGTGCTCGTCGCCGAGCGGGTCTGGTACTCGGTTCTGAAGGAAGGCTGAGCCCGCCGGTGCCCGCCGAGCTCGACCCGGAGCTGACGCGGATCCCGCTCGAGCGCCTGCGAATGCGGCGCAGCGCGAAGTGGGCGCGCTACCCGGCCGACGTCCTCCCCGCCTGGGTGGCGGAGATGGACTTCCCCCTGGCCGAGCCGGTGCGGGTGGCGCTGGCGGAGGCGATCGAGCTGGACGACACCGGCTATGCCTACCCCGACGCGGTCGGGCTCTCCGAGGCGTTCGCCGGCTTCGTCGCGCGGCGGCTGGGGTGGGCCGTCGATCCGAGCCGCGTGACGCCGAGCGCCGACGTCGTCGCCGCGATCACGGCGGTGCTGCGGGCGCTGACCGAGCCCGGCGATCGAATCGTCCTCACCACTCCCGTCTACCACCCTTTCTTCAGCGTGATCGAGGAGCTCGGCTGCGTGCCGGCGGAAGCGCCCCTTCGCGACGGCGAGCTCGACGTGCAGGGAGTCGAGCACGAGCTGGCCGCCGGCGCCCGGGCGCTGGTGCTCTGCAGCCCCCACAACCCGTGCGGATCGGTGCCCTCGGCGGAGCAGCTGGCGGCGGTCGCGAGCGCCGCCGCGCGCCACGGGGCCTGGGTGCTGGCCGACGAGATCCACGCGCCTTTGACCCTCCCTGGCGCCGAGCACGTCCCCTTCCTGGCCGTGTCAGAGGCGGCCGCGAGGCACGGCATCGCCTTCAGCTCCGCCTCGAAGGCCTTCAACCTGGCAGGGCTGGGCTGCGCGCAGATCGTCACCGCCTCGGAGGAGGCGGCGGCCGTCGTCGCCGCGCTCCCGGCGGGCGCCACCCACTGCGGGCACCTCGGCGCGATCGCCTCCGCCGCCGCGTTCCGCGCCGGCGAGAAGTGGCTCGACTCGGTCCTCGCGGTGCTCGACCACAACCGCTCCCTGCTCACCCGCCTGCTGGCCGAGCGCCTTCCCGAGGTCGGCTATGTGCCGCCGCGCGCCGGCTACCTCGCCTGGCTCGACTTCCGGGTCCTGGGGCTGGGAGAGGATCCGGCCGCGGCGCTGCTCGAGCGCGGCAGGGTCGCGCTCAACCCCGGGCCGAGCTTCGGCCCGCCCGGCGCGGGCTTCGCGCGCCTCAACTTCGGCACCTCGCCGGCGCTGCTCGAGGCGGCGGTGGAGCGGATCGCGCGAGCGGTCGGGCGTTGAGCCGCCGGCGCGAGAGGCCGGGCGAGTTTGAGAATGGGCCGGCGCGGGTATGAGACGGACTCTCCCCCTGTAGTGCCGGAAGCGTCCCACCCCCCCCGAGGGGCGCGTCGTTTTTGGCGCCCCTCGCGGCCCCGCGGCCGAGCCGCTCGTCAGCCCGGCGCGGTGG
>JBLNAC010000273.1:0-6986 GCA_050259155.1 Syntrophothermus sp. | reverse complement strand
CGGGTGGCCATGGGGAACGTGGGCGTAGGCCCAGACCGGGTGGACGTCGCCCCGTGAGCGGCCCGGGTCCGCCAGGTACTGCTGGCCGACGAGGACGAAGGGCCGCGCCGGCATCCGGCCGCGGTTGATCTCGCGCTCGGCCGCGGCGAGCTCCTCCAAGGAGCCGATCACGTGCACCGTCCCGGCCCGGCGCGCCGCCTCCTGGCGCCAGGGGACCCCTCCCTCGACCGCGAGGTCGAGCTTGAACGCCGCGGCCCCGTGCCGGAACCGCCGGAAGGCGCGCGCGATGCGGGCCGGCAGCCGGCCGCCGGCCAGCTCGAGCACCGCCGGCGGCGAGAGGTCGAGGACGACGGCGTCGGCGGCGGGGAGCTCGTCGAGCGAGCGCACCGGCCGGCCGGTCTCGATCCGCCCGCCGCGCTCGGAGATCGCCGCCGCCAGCGCCGCCGCGATCGCCCCCGAGCCGCCCTGCGCGACCGGCCACCCGTGGCGGTGGCCGCTGCACACCAGCGCCATCCCGACCGCGGCGCTGAGCGGCGTCCCCAGCGGCGCGAAGGAATGGGCGGCGACGCCGCCGAACAGCGCCCGCGCCTGCGGCGTCCCGAGCCGGCGCGCCAGCAGGGTCGCCGGCAGCACCGCCGCGAGACCGAACCGCGACAGCAGCAGCGGGTGGCGCGGCAGGTGGAGGACCGGCCGGTAGACGTCCTCGGCGAGCGCGTCGTAGGCGCGCGAGGAGGGTCCGAAGAGCCGATCCCACGCGGGCCCGGCCGCGCCGAGTCCGGCGACCGTGTCCTCGAGCGAGCGCAGCATCGCGGCGCCGTCGCCGCCGTCGAGCGGATGGGCGAGGTCGACCTCGGGCCACAGCCACCGGAGGCCGTGGCGCTCGAGTCCGGCGTAGGCCGGCGAGCCGACCGCCATCGGGTGGAAGCCGCTGCACTCGTCGTGGACGAGGCCCGGCAGCGTCAGCTCGCCGCTGCGGGTGCCGCCGCCGATCGTCTCCGCCGCCTCGATCACCGTCACACGCAGGCCGGCGGCCGCCAGCGTCGCCGCACAGGCCAGCCCGTTGGGGCCGGCGCCGACGACCACCGCCTCGCTCATGCCCGCCGCGCCTCGGGGTGGACGGGGAACGGCTCGCCGCCGAGCCAGGGCTGCCGCGTCACCATGTCGCCCACCGCGACCCAGCCCTCCTCGATGAGCCCCGTGGCCGCGTCGAGGATCCGGTAGCGCTGGCGCTGCACGTGCGCGGGCTGGGACTCGAGCGTCACCACGCGCAGCTCCCCGGGCCCGAACCGGCATCGGTCCTGCACCGCTTCGAGCAGGCGCCGGTCATGGAAGTGGCCATCGCCGAAGTTGTAGCCGAGCACGACGCCGGCGATCAGCTCCCCCTCGCGCACGCTGTAGTCCTCGATGTCGTCGACCGCCCGCGCCGAGAGAGCGTTCAGCGCCCGCCCATGCGAGTGCATCGAGCGGAAGGCGAGCCCTTTGTACATCAGCAGCTCGGCGGTCTCGCGGTCGTAGAGCCCGCTCAGCTGCTCGACCACGATCGGAGCCGACTTGACGACGCCCCGCTCGAGCTTCTGCTCGCTCTCGCCCTGCTTGCGGAACAGCCACTGGCTGGTCGCCCAGTTGCCGGCGTAGTAGCGCATCGAGGGCAGGAACGAGATCAGGTCGGGCCGCAGGTTGCCCAGCACCGGGATCGCGACGCAGGTGACGGCGAGGATCACCAGCAGCAGTGGGTCTTCCAGGGTCGAGAACGGGACGTCCCCGTAGTGGCCGAAGAGGAAGAGGAGGCCGAAGATCATGAACACGTTCCACTCCAGCGGCACCGCCAGCGGGAAGGTCGAGAGGATGTGGAGGTGAAAGATCACCATCCCGGCGACGGCGATGGTGCCGAGGACGCCGCCGCTGGTGACGAGGAGGATCAGCGGCAGCGTGAACTCGATCGCGGTTCCGAGGTGGGCGTCGAAGGCGCCCAGCCGCGAGGGCAGCAGGTCCTCCGGGTGGTCGCGATAGAGCCGCCGCTTGAACCGCCGCGAGCGGTTCCAGGGCGTGTTGCTGATCATCACCGTGACGACGAACGGGAAGTGGTGGTTCAGCTTCGAGGCGGCCGCGCCCCACCAAATGCAGATGAAGACGAGCTGCGCGGCGACGATCAGGTTGCCGAGCGGGAAGAGGAAGATCACCATCAGGTTGCCGTAGACCTCGGCCCGCGCCGCGAGGAAGGGGACCTTGTCGCGCAGGCCGAGCGCGACCAGCAGCGCCAGGGCAACGCCGACCGCGGCCGGGTCGAGGCGGCCGCCGGGGGCGCCGGAGAGGACGAGGAAGAGGAGCGCCGCGAGCAGGCCCGCGTAGAGCGCGACGTCGAGCTGGGCCCGGGTCGTCCCCCGCGTCAGCGGCACCCGCTCCGGCCACGGCGGCAGGCGCGTCGTCCCCGGCCGCAGCCAGTAGAGGACGCCGCCGATCATCGGCGAGAAGCGCAGGGTCAGCGGCAGCGAGCCGGCGCCGAGGCCGAGCACCTCCCAGAGCATCGTCCAGGCCACCGCCTTCTGGAAGACGACCGGCTGCGTCCACCAGTCGCCGATCCCGCCGAGCCCGCCCACGGTGTCGCTGGAGACGGCGATCAGCAGCAGGCCGCCGCCCGCGTAGGCGACGAGCTTGAGGACGTAGAGCAGATAGACGGCTGGCGGCGTGCCGAAGCCGTTCAGGGCCCAGTCCTGGGCCAGCGGCTTGATCCGCTCCAGGTGGGGCCGCGCCCGCCACTCCTCGACGTCGAACGGCGGCGGCGCGGGGTCCATGAGTCCCATCCGGGCGAGCCTACTTCGCGCCGGGGAGCCCCGCCGGGCGGACCGCTAGCGCGACTTCGTCTGGATCCGGCAGCGGCCGCGGTGGCCGCTGTCGAAGTAGCAGTGGCTGTCGACCCAGCTGATGTCGTAGCTGAAGCCCCAGGTGACGGTGTTCTTGACGACCCGGTAGAAGACGGCGGCGTCGCCGAAGAAGGAATCGCCGCCCTGGCGCCAGGTGACGTGACAGCGGACCCTCGTCCTGGCGACGCTGCCGCAGCGGTAGCGCTGTTCCACCGCCCGCGTGTAGCGCCGCTTGAAGTCCTGGGCGAAGCCGACCGCCGCCAGTTCCTTCGCGATCGGGACGGTGAGCGTCGGGGTGCGGACCTTCGGCACCCGGACGGCGGGCCGCGGCCCGCCCGCTTCGATGGCGGCGATCCAGCGGCTCACCCAGGAGGCGATCCTGTCGGTTCGGGTGAAGACGTTCGGCAACCGGGTGTTGCAGCCGGGGCCGCCGGTGCTGACGATCCCGATCTCGACGGGCGTGCCGTCGGCGCGGGTCGCGATCGCAGGGCCGCCGCTGTCGCCGTGGCAGGCGCTGACCGTGAACCTCGGGGGGTCGATCGCGCAGAGCTGCTGCGCCGGCGAGTAGAAGGGGTAGTAGCGCTGCGACCTGGCGCGGCAGGAGGAGACCGGCTCCACCTTGGTCCGGGCCATCCTCAGCTGGCCCGAGATTTCCTTCGCCCGGCTGTTGGAGAGGCCCCAGCCGGCGATCCGCAACGGCGTCCCGGGTTCGCGCAGACCTGCGTCGCCGGCTTCGCCGAGCTGTATCGGCGGCGCCGACACGGGTGCGGTGAGCACGAGCAGGCCGGCGTCGCCGCGCAGCTGGCCCGGGTCGAAGCGAGGGTAGACGAGCGCCTGCAGGACCCGCGAGACGTTCCCCGCCGCGACCGTGTTGAGATCGGCGACGCCGGTCGCCACAAGCAGGTCGGCCGGCGCCGTGACCTCGCCGGATTCGATGTTCTCGACGCAGTGCCCGGCGGTGAGGATCAGGCGCGGCGCGACGACGGTGCCGGTGCAGGAGTAGCCGCTGCGCCCCGTCCGCCCTTCGATGAAGGCGAGCCAGGGCAGCTCCCCGATCGAGGCGGTGCGGCCGCCGATGATCGAGACGTGGGCCCGCGGCGGCGCCGGCCCGGCCGCGGCGGCGCCGCCCGCCTGGCCGAGGCCGAGGCAGGCGAGGGCCGAGGCGACCGCGAGGATCGCGAGGGTCTGCCGGCGACGCATCGACCGCTCAGGTTAGCCGGAGCGGCACCGGGGTCAACGCCGGCTCGCCGCGGGCCACGGCGATCGCGTTGCGCGCGGCCAGCTCGGCCATCGCCGTCCGGGTCTCGACCGTGGCCGAGCCCAGGTGCGGCAGGAGGACGACGTTCTCCAGCTCGAGCAGGGCCGGCTCGACCTCCGGCTCGTGCTCGTAGACGTCGAGGCCGGCGGCGGCGATCTCACCCGCCGCCAGCGCCGCCGCCAGCGCCCTCTCGTCGACGACCGGGCCGCGGGCGGTGTTGACGAGGGTCGCGGTCGGCTTCATCAGACCCAGCTCGCGGGCGCCGATCAGGTGCCGCGTCTCGTCGGTCAGCGGGCAGTGCAGGCTGACGACGTCCGAGGCGGCGAGCAACTCGTCGAGCTCGAGCCGCTCTGCTTCCAGCGCGGCCGCCGCAGGCGCCGGGTGGCGGTTGCGGTAGGCGATCTCCATCCCGAACGCCCGCGCCCGCTCGGCGACCCGGGTGCCGATCGCGCCGAGGCCGACGATCTCGAGCAGCTTGCCGCGCAGATCGGAGCCGAGCATGAAGTCGATCCCCCAGCGCCACCGCCTCCCCGCGCGGATCAGCCTCTCCCCCTCCCCCAGCCGCCGCACCGCCGCCAGCAGCAGCGCCATGGTCAGGTCGGCCGTCGCGTCATCGAGCACGCCGGGGGTGTTGGTGACGACGACCCCGCGCTCGGCGGCCGCCGCCAGGTCGACGTTGTCGAAGCCCACCGCGACGTTGGCGACGCAGCGGAGCTGCGGCCCGGCCGCGTCGAGGAACTCGCCGTCGACCCGGTCGCCGAGCAGGGTGAGGACGGCGTCGGCGCCGGCCGGGTCGTCGCGCAGCTCGCCGGCCTGTCGCAGCAGCGCCAGTGCCGCCTCCGGCAGCGCATGGGTGACGGCGAAGGTCGGCATCGCACCCGTTCTTACCACGGCCCGCCCCCGCCGCCCCCGCCGACGGGCCTTTCACCACGATCGGGTGATGAGCCGGCCGCGGACCTGCGGGAAGATCGCAAAGCGCCGGGGACGCCCGGCGTGACCGACCCACGGCGAGAGAAAGGCCCCCGATGCCCGACACCACCACCGACGTCCTCGTCGCCGGCTATCAGGGGCTCGGCGCGGCCGAGGCGGACTTCGAGGCGCTGGTCGCCGCCGTCGGCGAGGGGCGAGCCGAGATCGAGGGGGCGATCCTCGTCACCCACGCCGAGGACGGGAGCGTCGCGGTCCGCCAGACCGGCGACAGGCGAGGCCGCAAGGGCGCCGGCTGGGGCGGCGGGGTCGGCCTGGTCGTCGGCCTCTTCGCGCCGCCGCTCCTCGCCTCGACCGCAGTCGGCGCCGTCGCCGGCGGCCTGATCGGGAGGTTCGTCGACCATCGCCTCGAGCAGGGCATCCACGACAAGATCGGCGAGAACCTGCCGCCGGGCTCGGCGGGGATCATCGCCGTCTTCGACGACGGGCAGCGGCTCGCGGTGGAGCGGACGCTGCCCGGCTCGCCGCTGAAGTCGATCGTCCAGACCGAGGGCGGCGGCATCTCGGCGCTGAAGGACTCGCTCGCGGAGGCGATGGGCAAGTTCGAGCCCGACCGCACCGTGCTGCCGATTCCCGACCGCGCGTTCGGCGGGACGGCCGGCCGCACCCTCGACGAGTCGGTCGCCGACTGGAGCATCGTCGTCGGCCCGAAAGCGCCCGAGGAGGCGCCGAACGTCCTCCTCGTCCTGATCGACGACGCCGGCTTCGGCGCGCCCGACACCTTCGGCGGCGGCATCCGCACGCCGAACCTGACCCGGGTGCGGGAGATGGGCCTCGCCTACAACGCCTTCCACGTCACCGCGCTCTGCTCGCCGACGCGGGCGGCGATGCTGACCGGGCGCAACCAGCATCGGGTCGGCATGGGCTCGATCGCCGAGTACCCGGGGCCCTTTCCCGGCTACACGGGCGCCCGCCCGCGCAGCTGCGCCGCGCTGCCTCGCGTCCTCAAGGAGAACGGCTACGTCACCGGCGGCTTCGGCAAGTGGCACCTCACCCCCGACAACGTGCAGGGCGCGGCGGGGCCGTTCGACCACTGGCCGCAGTCATGGGGCTTCGACCACTGGTGGGGGTTCCTCAGCGGCGCCGCCGGCCAGTACGACCCGATCATCACCCAGGACAACTCGACCCTGGGTGTCCAGGAGGGACGGGACGGCGAGCCCTACTACTTCCCCGACGACCTCACCGACAAGGCCGTCGAGTGGCTGCACGCCGTCCGCGCCCAGGACGCCGACAAGCCCTGGTTCATGTACTACTCGACCGGCGCCACCCATGCGCCCCACCATGTCGCCAAGGAGTGGGCGGACCGCTACACGGGGCAGTTCGACCAGGGCTGGGACCGCTACCGCGAGGAGACCTTCGCCCGCCAGAAGCAGCTCGGCGTGATCCCCGAGGACGCCGAGCTGACCGACCGGCCCGACCTGTTCCCCGCCTGGGACTCGCTCGGCGAGGACGAGAAACGCCTCTACGCGCGGCAGATGGAGGTCTTCGCGGGCTTCTCCGAGAACGCCGACTGGAACGTCGGCCGGCTGCTCGACGCGGTCGAGGAGATGGGCGACCTCGACGACACGCTCGTGATCTACATCTGGGGCGACAACGGCGCCAGCATGGAGGGCACGGTCACCGGCTCCTTCAACGAGATGACCTTCCTCAACGGCGTCGTCCTCGACGCCGAGCACCAGCTGGAGCTAATCGAGCGGTACGGCGGCATCGAGGCGCTCGGCGGCGACCACACCGCGCCGCACTTCGCCTCCGCCTGGGCGCACGCCGGCAACACGCCGTTCCAGTGGGGCAAGCAGACGGCGAGCCACCTGGGCGGGACGCGCAACCCGATGGTGGTCGCGTGGCCGAAGCGCGTGAGGCCCGACGCGGCGGTGCGGCCG
>JBLNAC010000272.1:0-3355 GCA_050259155.1 Syntrophothermus sp. | reverse complement strand
CCCGCCAGCCGGTGGACGAAGGGGCGGAAGCCGACGCCCTGGACGGTTCCGGTCACCCGAGCCCGGACGCGGCGGCGCTCGCCGGGCGCATCTGCCCACGGGGGAGGAGCAAGGGCGCCTTCCGCGCGGGCGGGGCGGACCGGCTCGCCCCCAGACGTTTCCGGGTTTGCACGCCCCATAGGGCGTAAGAAGTCGAAAGCGCGGCGGCGCGGAGGCATCAGGCGGCGGCCGGCGCCCGCGCCGCGACTCCCTCCAGCCAGCGTCGGAAGGCGTCGACGCCCTCGCCGGTGCGGGCGCTGACCAGCATGTGCTCGACGCCGGGGTGGACCGCGTCGAGGTGGTAGAGGAAGCGGTCCAGATCGAAGTCGACGTGCTCGAGCAGGTCGACCTTGTTGATCAGCACCAGCTCGCAGGTGCGGAACATCAGCGGGTACTTGAGCGGCTTGTCCTCGCCCTCGGTGACCGAGGAGACCATCACCCGGGCGTCTTCGCCGACCTTGAACTCGGCCGGGCAGACCAGGTTGCCGACGTTCTCGATCACCAGCAGGTCGACCTCCTCCAGCGGCAGGTCGGGCAGCGCCGAGCGCACCATGTTGGCGTCGAGGTGGCACTCGCCGCCGAAGCCGGCGCCGGTGTTGAGCTGGACGACGGGGAGGTGGAGGGCGGCGAGGCGGTCGGCGTCGGCGGTTCCCTGGACGTCGCCCTCCAGCACCGCGACCCGTGCGGCGAGCCCGGGCAGCGCCCGCTCCAGCAGCGTCGTCTTGCCGGCGCCCGGGGCGCTCATGAAGTTGACGACGCGGACCCCGGCGCGGTCGAAGTCCGCCCGGTTGGCGTTGGCGATGGTGGTGTTGGCGTCGAGGGCGTCCTCGGCGATCTTCAGCTTGGTGCGGTGCATTCCGCCTCCTCCTCCTCGACGACGATCGACTCGATCTCGAACTCGGTGCCGGCCTCGACCGCGACCCGGCCGCCGCCGCACTCCGGGCAGCGGAAGAGCGGCAGCTCCGGCGCCCAGCCGCGGCCGCACGCTTCGCAGCGCAGCCGCGCCGGCACGTACTCGGCCTCCAGCACGGCGCCCTCCGCCCCGGTGCCCCGGGTGACGATCTCGAAGTAGAACTCGAGCGACTCCGGGACCACCTGACGCATCGCGCCGATCCGCATCTGGACCGAGCTCACCCGGCGCCCCTCGGCGTGGCGGAGGGCTGTGTCGAGGATCGCCTTGGACAGGGAGAGCTCGTGCACCGTTCGCCTCCCCCTCAGCAGATCCTCGGCAGCGGATCGCCGGCGAGCAGGTCCATCACCCGCCGCCCGCCGAAGGCCGTATCGACCAGCACCATGCCCGGCGGCTCGCTCCGCACCTCGCCGACCTCGGCGGCCTCCCCGCAGCCGTCGACGTCGCGGAGCGAGGCGAGCGCCGCGGCGGCGCGCTCGGGGGCGACGAAGGCGACGAGCTGCCCCTCGTTCGCCACGTACATCGGGTCGATGCCGAGCATCTCGGAGGCTGCGGCGACCGCCGGCGCGACCGGCACCGCCGACTCGGCGATGACCATCGCCACCCCCGAGCCGCGGGCGATCTCGTTGAGGACGGTGGCGACGCCGCCGCGGGTCGCGTCGCGCATGCAGCGCAGGTCCTCCCCGGCGGCCTCGAGCAGCGCATCGGCCGCGGGCCACAGCGATCTGGTGTCGGACTCGACGTCGGCGTCGAGCTCGAACTCCCCCCGCGCCAACATGATCGCGACGCCGTGGGCGCCGACCGGTCCGGAGACGAGGACGCGATCCCCGGGCCTGACGGCGAGCGGCGAGAGCGCCCCCCGCGGATCGGCCGCCCCGATCCCAGTCGTGCACACGTACATGCCGTCAGCGCGGCCGCGCTCGACGACCTTGGTGTCACCGGCGACGATCTCGACCCCGGCCGCCGCCGCCGCCGCCGCGATCGCCTCGATCTCGACCCGCAGCACCTCGGCGTCGAGCCCCTCCTCGAGGATCAGCGAGAGGCTCAGGGCCAGCGGGCGGGCGCCGCAGACGGCGAGGTCGTTGACGGTGCCGTTGACGGCGAGCTCGCCGATCGAGCCGCCGGCGAAGCGCAGCGGCCTGACCACGAAGCTGTCGGTGGTCATCGCCAGCCGGGTGCCCTCGGCCTCGACCGCGCCGGCGTCGGCGAGCTCCGCCATCGCCGCCCCGCCGAAGGCGGGCGCCAAGAGGCCCTCGATCAGCGTCTGGGTCGCCTTGCCGCCGGCCCCGTGGGACATCGTCACCCGCGCATCCTTGAACCGCGCGCGCTTCGCCCGCGTCGTCTCGATGATCTCGAGGATGCGCCGCTCGCGGGAGGCGGGCACCGCCTCCGCCTCTCCGGCGGGCCCGCTCACACCACGGCTCTCCCGGCCGCGAAGCGGCCGTAGCTGTAGTAGGCGGCGCAGGCGCCCTCGGGCGAGACCATGCAGGTGCCGATCGCGTGCTCGGGGGTGCAGGCGGTCCCGAACACCTTGCACTCCCAGGGCTTGATCACGCCGCGCAGCACCTCGCCGCACTGGCAGGCCTCGGGGTCGGCGACGCGGGCACCGGGGACCGGGAAGCGACGCTCGGCGTCGAGGTCGGCGTAGGCGTCGGCGAGGCGCAGGGCGCTGTGGGGGATCGAGCCGAGCCCGCGCCACTCGAAGTCGGCCCGCGGCGCGAACACCTCTTCCATCACCCGCAACGCCCGCGGGTTGCCCTCGTAGGGGACGACGCGCGTGTACTGGTTCTCCACCTCGCAGCGGCCCTCGCCGAGCTGGCGCAGGAGCATCAGCATCGACTGGAGCACGTCGAGCGGCTCGAAGCCCGAGACGACGACCGGCCTGCCGTACTCGGCGGGGATGAACTCGAAGGGCCGGGCGCCGATCACGGTCGCGACGTGGCCGGGGCCGACGAACCCGTCGATCCGCAGGTCCGCCGAGTCGAGCAGGGCCCGCAGCGGCGGCTCGATCAGCACATGGCTGCAGAGGCACGAGAAGTTCTCGATGCGCTCGGCGCGGGCGCGCATCAGGGTAAGCGCGGTCGACGGCGCGGTCGTCTCGAAGCCGATGGCGAAGAAGACGACCTGGCGGTCGGGGTTGGCCTTGGCGATCCGCAGTGCGTCAAGCGGCGAGTACACGACCCGCACGTCGGCGCCCTCGGCCTTCGCCTCGAGCAGCGAGCGCTCCGAGCCGGGGACCCGCAGCAGGTCGCCGAAGCAGGTGAAGATCACCTCCTCGCGGCGGGCGATCGCGATGCCGTCGTCGACCCGCCCCATCGGCAGCACGCAGACGGGACAGCCGGGGCCGTGGACGAGCTCGACGGCCTCGGGCAGCAGGTCGTCGAGCCCGTAGCGGTAGATCGCGTG
>JBLNAC010000271.1:0-6592 GCA_050259155.1 Syntrophothermus sp. | reverse complement strand
GATGGCTGGCCGGTGCGCGTCAACTACCGCGCCGACGCCGACGGCGCCGGCGAGGTCGCCGAGCGGATCGCCGCCGAGGGCGGCAGCGCCCGCGTGATCCAGGGCGACGTCACCGACCCGGCCCAGACGGCGACCCTGCTCGCCCCAGGCGAGGACGGGCCCGTCCTGGTCCTCGTCAACAACGCCGGCCTGCGCGTCGACGGCCTCTCGCCGCAGCTCAGCGACGAGGACTGGCAGCGGGTCATCGACGTCAACCTCACCGCGACCTTCCGCGCCACCCGCGAGGCGCTCGGCCCGATGCTCCGGGCCCGCTTCGGCCGCATCGTCAACGTCGCCTCGATCGTCGGCCTCCGGGCCAACCCCGGCCAGGCCAACTACGCGGCGTCGAAGGCGGGGACGATCGGCTTCACCAAGACCGTCGCGGTCGAGGTCGCGCGCCGCGGCGTCACCGTCAACGCGGTCGCCCCGGGCCTGATCGAGACCGCCCTCACCGAGGGCATCGCCGACGACTCCGAGCTGCGCAAGGCGATCCCCGCGAGGCGGGTGGGCTCCCCGGAGGAGGTCGCCGCCTGCATCCGCTTCCTGGCCTCCGAGGAGGCCTCCTACGTGACCGGAACGACGCTGACCGTCGACGGCGGGCTCAGCGCATGACAGAAGGAGAGACGAATGCCAACTGATGTGACCACGGACAACGTCGAGAAGGTGATCTTCGACGGGCTGGTGGAGCTCGGCGTCGAGCGGGACGAGCTCTCGCGCGACGCCGGCCTCGAGGACCTCGACGTCGACTCGCTTGACCTGGTCGAGCTGGCGCAGATCGTCGAGGACGAGTTCGGCGTCGAGCTGCGCGGCGACGACGTCAAGGATGTGAAGACGGTCGGCGAGGTGATCGACCTGGTGGTGAGCAAAGCGGGATGAGCAGGCGAGTCGTCATCACCGGGGTCGGGGCGGTGACCCCGCTCGGGGTCGGCGCCCGGCCGCTGATCGAGCGCTGGACCGCGGGCGAGTGCGGGATCGCCGACGGGTTCGGCCGCTGCCTCGAGTTCGACCCGCTCGACCACCTCTCGAAGAAAGAGGCGCGGCGCGTCGACCGCTTCACGCAGATGGCGATCGTGGCCGCGCGCGAGGCGATCGACCAGGCCTTCGGCGCCGATGCCGGGGCCCCCTACGAGCCTCACCGCGTCGGCTGCGTCATCGGCACCGGGATCGGCGGCCTGCCGTCGCTGGAGGAGAACCACCGGAAGCTGATCGAGCAGGGGCAGAAGGCCGTCTCGCCGCTCGCCGTGCCGCTGATGATGGGCAACGCGGCCGCCGCCGCGGTGGCGATGCGCCACGACCTGCACGGGCATTGCTACGGCGTCGTCTCCGCCTGCGCCGCCGGCGCCCACGCGCTCGGGGACGCCTCGCGGATCATCCGCGCCGGCGACGCCGACGCAGTCGTGACCGGGGGCGCCGAGGCGGCGATCTCCGGCGTCGCGGTCGCCGCCTTCGCGGCGATGGAAGCGACCTCGCCGAGCGGGGTCTCGCGCCCCTTCGATGCCCGCCGCGACGGCTTCGTGATGGGCGAGGGGGCCGGCGTCCTGGTGCTGGAGGAGAAGCAGGCGGCGGAGGCCCGCGGCGCCGTGGTCCTCGGCGAGCTGCTCGGCTACGGCGCGACCTGCGACGGCTACCACCTGACGGCGCCGCAGCCGGAGGGGACCGAGGCGGCGCGGGCGATCAGTCTCGCGATCGCCGACGCCGGCCTCAGCGCGGTCGACGTCGACTACGTCAACGCCCACGGCACCTCGACGCCGCTCAACGACCGCTCGGAGACGACGGCGCTGAAGCTGGCGCTGGGGGAGCGTGCCGCCGACGTCCCGGTCAGCTCGACGAAGTCGGCGATCGGCCACCTTCTCGGCGCCGCCGGCGCGGTCGAGGCGGTGGCGACCCTGGAAGCGCTCCGCGCCCGCACGGCGCCGCCGACCGTGGGCTGGGAGGAGGCCGAGGAGGGTCTCGACCTCGACTACGTCCCCGGTGCCGCGAAACCGCTCGAGGACGGGGAGGGGCCGCTGGTCGGGATCTCGAACTCGTTCGGGTTCGGCGGCCACAACGCCGTGCTCTGCCTGGCCGCCTGAGATGACCGCCGCCGTGACAGCCCCGCCCCGGCCAGCCGAGACCCCGCTCGAGCAGCTCGAGGCGCTCTGCGACGCGGGCAGCTTCCGCGCGCTGCGCAGCGGCGTCGCCTCGGCCCGGCTCGGCGAGCGGGCGGCGCCGGGGGACGGCGTCGTCGCCGGCGCCGGCGAGATCGAGGGGCGGCCGGTGTTCTGCTACGCGCAGGATCCGACCTTCCTCGGCGGCAGCCTCGGCGAAGTCCACGCCGACACGATCGTGCGGCTGCTCGGGATGGCCGGCGACGCCGGGGCGCCGGTCGTCGGCTTCGTCCGCTCCGGCGGCGCCCGCCTGCAGGAGGGCCACGCCGCTCTCGCCGGCTACGGCCGCATCTTCCGCGCCAGCGTCGAGCTCTCCCGCAGGGTGCCGCAGGTCTCGATCGTCAGCGGCGTCTCGGCCGGCGGCGGCGCCTACTCGCCGGCGCTGACCGACTTCGTCGTGATGACCGCCGACTCGCGGATGTTCCTGACCGGGCCGAAGGTGGTCCAGGAGGCGCTCGGCGAAGAGATCAGCATGGAGGAGCTGGGCGGGCCGAAGCTCCACGGCCGCAGCGGCGTCTGCCATCTGATCGCCGACGACGTCGACGACGCGATCGCCCGCACCCGCCACCTGCTCGGGCTGCTGCCGCAGGCGATCGGGACCCCGCCGGCCCGGCTGGTGCCGCTGCCCCCCGACGGCCGCGACCCGGGGCTCGCGGTCCCGGCCGAGCAGCGCAAGGTCTACGACGTCCGCGACGTCGCCCGCTCGATCCTCGACGAGGGGAGCCTGCTCGAGCTGTCGCCCCGCTGGGCGCCGAACATGGTCACTGCGATCGCCCGCCTCGAGGGCCGCTCGGTGGGCCTGATCGCCAACCAGCCGCGGGCGATGGGCGGCGTCATCGACGCCGCCGCCTCGGAGAAGGCGGCGCTGTTCGTCTCCTCCTGCGACCGCTTCCGGCTGCCGCTGGTGGTTCTCGTCGACACCCCCGGCTTCATGCCCGGCCGCCGGCAGGAGGAGCTGGCGGTGATCCGCCACGGCGCCTCCCTGCTGCGCGCCTTCGCCGGCGCCACCGTCCCCAAGGTGACGCTGGTGCTGCGCAAGGCGTTCGGCGGCGCCGCGATCACGATGAACTCCAAAGATCTCGGCGCCGACCTGGTCTTCTCGTGGCCCGGCGCCCAGATCGGCATCATGGCCGCCCGTCAGGCGGTTGGGATCGTCCACGGGCGGGCGCTGCGCGAAGACGGCGGGCCCTCGCACGAGGAGCTCGCCGAGGCCTACGCCGCCGAGCACCTGACCGCCCCGGCGGCGGCGGCCAGCGGCTGGGTCGACGAGGTGATCGACCCCGCCGCCAGCCGCGATCGCCTCGCCTGGGCGCTGCGCTCGCTGGGGGGAGCGGGGCGTTGAGCGTCGCCGATCCGCCGGCCGGCGCGGCGGGGGCCGAGCTCGTGGGCCGCCCGCCCTCCCGCCTCGTCTCCACCTTCGTCGCCCTCGGCGACAGCTTCACCGCCGGGCGCGAGTCGATCGACGCCGAGCGCTGGGCCGACCGCCTCGCGGCCGCGCTGCGCGCGGTCAACCCGAGGCTCGCCTATCGCAACCTCGCCGTCGACGGCGCCGGCTCGGCCGAGGTGCTCGAGCAGGTGCCGGCGGCGCTGGCGCTGAGGCCGGACCTGGTGACGGTGATCTGCGGCGCCAACGACGTGCTGCTCACCTCGCGGCCCGACGTCGCCGGCTACGAGCGGCGCTTCGGCGAGATCCTCGAGCGGCTGCGCGCCGGCGCGCCCGGCGCCGCGATCCTGACCGCGACGGCACCGGAGAGCTGGCACTTCATGGAGCTGCGGCCGCGGACGAGGGCGCGGCTGGCGCGGGCGCTGACCGAGCTCAACGCCGTCACCCGCGCGGTCGCCGCCAGCCACGGCGTGCCGTGCCTCGACGTGGTCGGCCATCCCGGCCTGACCGACCGCGCCAACTTCAGCGCCGACGGACTGCACCCCTCGACCCTCGGCCACGAACGCGCGGCCGTGGAGATCTCGATCTCGCTGCGTGCCCACTTCGGGATCCGCAGCGAGCCAAAGCACGACCCGCAAGGAGGAGCCAGCTGATGGCCGACACCCTCTCCCGCGACTTCGACGGCCTCGAGGTGGGGGGCCGCTTCGAGAGCCGCGGCCGCACGATCACCGAGACCGACCTCGTCTCCTTTTCGACGCTCACCGGCGACCACCATCCGCTCCACACCGACGCCGAGTGGGCGGCGGAGAGCGAGTTCAACGGCCGCATCGCCCACGGCATGCTGCTGCTCTCCTACGCCGTCGGTCTCGTCCCGCTCGACCCCCGGCGGGTGCTGGCGCTGCGCGGCTTCGAGCGGGTGGCGTTCAAGCGCCCGGTGCGGATCGGCGACACGATCCACGTCGAGGGCGAGCTCGAGTCCAAGAAGGAGCTCGACGCCCTCAGCGGCCTCGCCGTCTTCGATTGGAGGCTCGTCAACCAGCGCGGCGACACGGTCGCCCTGGCAAGGGTGCGGGTTCTCTGGCGGCGCAGCGCCGCCGAGCCGGCGCCGACGCCCGCCGCCGCGGTCCCGGAGCAGGTCTACCTGTGATCCTGGCGGGGAAGCGGCTGCTCGTCACCGGCGTCGTCAACCGCCGCAGCATCGCCTTCGCGATCGCGGAGCGCGCCCAGCGCGAGGGGGCGGAGGTCGTCCTCACCAGCTTCGGCCGGGTGCGGCGGATGACCGAGCGCGCCGCCGCCCGCCTCGACCCCGTCCCCGACGTGCTCGAGCTCGACGTCAACGACGAGGCCGACCTGCGGTCGCTGCGAACCGCGCTGGCCGACCGCTGGGGCCGCGTCGACGGCGCCGTCCACGCGATCGCCTTCGCGCCGCCCGACGCGCTCGGCGGCGGGTTCCTGGCCGCCTCCCGCGAGAGCGCGAAGCTCGCCTTCGAGACGAGCGCCTACTCGCTGAAGGCGCTGGCCGAGGCCGTCGTGCCGCTGATGGACGACGGCGGAGGCAGCATCGTCGGCCTCGATTTCGACGCCACCGTCGCCTGGCCCTCCTACGACTGGATGGGCGTGGCCAAGGCGGCGCTGGAGTCGACCAGCCGCTACCTCGCCCGCGACCTCGGTGCCGGCGGCGTGCGCGTCAACCTGGTCGCCGCGGGACCGATCCGCACCGCCGCCGCCTCTGGCGTCCCCGGCTTCGGCGAGCTCGAATCGAAGTGGTCGGAGCAGGCGCCGCTGGGCTGGGACGTCGACGATCCGGCGCCCGTCGCCGACGCGGTCCTCTTCCTCCTCTCCGACCTCTCCCGCGCGACCACCGGCGAGATCCTCCACGTCGACGGCGGCGTCCACGCGATCGGCGCCGCCCCGCCGGCGGCCTGAGCGGAGCGCGACCGCGCCGGCGGCGCTCCCCGGGGGGCCGGCCTCAGACCGCGACCGGGTGGTTCGCGTGGAAGAGGTCCTCGGGGTCGTAGCGCCCCTTCACCTCGCGCAGCCGGGCGACTGTGGCGGCCGGGAACGCGGAGGCGAGGTCGGTCGGCTCGTCGCAGAAGTTGAGGTAGCGGCCGCTGTCGTAGGGCGACAGCGCCGCGTCGAGGGCATCGAGCCAGCCGCGGGTCGGCGCCATCGCCTCCGGCACGGGAACAATGCCTACGCCGAAGGCGAGGAAGGCGCCCGGCAGCGTGGCGAGCGCGCCCGCGCCCTCGGGCTCGCGGGCCAGGGCGCCGCCGAGGTGGCGCAGCTCGACGGAGACCAGCTGCGAGCCCGAGCCGGGGCCGACGGCGCCGAGCAGGGCGTCGATCGCCGCCGCGTCGAGGTCGCCGGTGAGCCGCGAGGCGACCGCGTGGGGCGTCGGCTCCGGCGGGTCCATGTGCAGCTCGGCGATCCCGGCCGGCGGCACCGAGGCGAACGTGTCCATCGCCGCCGTCCCCAGTGCCCGCAGCGGGTCCACCAGCTCCGCCCCGGCCGCCTCGTCGCCGTTGAAGATGACCTCGAGCACCGCGAAGGACCGGCCCCGGACCGGCTCGGGCACCTCGGGTATCGGCGGGAAGTTCATCAGCCGCCCGACCGAGGTCGCCTGCTCGGGGGCGCTCGCGGTCCACTCCAGCCATCCGTGCAGCACGTCCCCGGCCTGCTCGGCGGGGAAGAAGAGCGCCCCCGCGTAGCGCTCGGGCATGCTGAGCAGCTCGAACTCGAGCGCGGTGACGACGCCGAAGCAGCCGCCGCCGCCGCGCAGCGCCCAGAACAGATCGGGCTCGTTGTCGGCGTCGACGCGGCGCTGCTCGCCGTCCGCGGTGACCAGCTCGACCGCGGTCACCCGGTTGCAGGCGAGGCCGAACTCGCGGGCGTAGAAGCTGAGCCCGCCGCTGACCGTGTAGCCGGCGATGCCGACGGTCGGGGTCGAGCCGTGCAGCGGCGCCAGCCCCAGCTCGGAGGCCTGCGGCAGCAGCTCGCCCCAGAGGACCCCGGCGCCGACCCG
>JBLNAC010000270.1:0-5563 GCA_050259155.1 Syntrophothermus sp. | reverse complement strand
GTTGCGGTTGACGGTGAGGCGGTTTTCGTAGCTCGCGACGGATTCGGGGTTGAGCGGCCCCATCGCGCGCAGGAAATGTGGGCGGACCCCGCCTTTGAGTTCTTCGACCAGGATCCCGTTGGTTGCGGCGGCGACGTTGGCGAAGGCCGCGGCGGTCTCGCGCTTGTAGAGCTTGAGGCCGGTGAGGATCGGGTTGAGGTTGCGGATGAAGGGTTCGAGGGCGCGCAGCACCGGCGGGAAGTCGTCGCGAACCAGCTTGCGCAGCGCCTGGAAGCCGGCCGGGGCGCGGTCGATCACCGGGATCAGGCCGTCGAAGAAGCCCTTCGCTTCGGGGGCGAGGCGGCCGAGCGCGATCAGCGTCGGCGAGAGCTGTTCGGCGGCCGGGACCAGCTGCCTCATCAACGGGTCGGCGTTGACCGAGAACCCCTTGAGCCGGTTGAGGGTCAGCTTCGACTCTTCGAGGAAGGTCGGGAAGGCGCGGAACAGCGCTTCGATGTCGCGGTTGCGCTGCGCCGTCGTCTGGAACACGGCGTTGCCGCTGCGGATCAGATCCGCGAGCTGCCCTTCCCTGCCGCGCAGCGCGCGGAAGGTCGTGGCGCCGTTGCGGACGAGCTGCGTCACCGCGAGGCGCTGGCTGTCGAGGACCCGGAACAGCTTGTCGAGTTCGGCGAAGGTGGGTTCCAGCTCGCCGATCGCGTAGGAGAGGGCCTGGCCCTGGCCGTTGATCGCGACGGCCCCTTCCTGCATCCAGGTCTGGAAAGCCCTGCGCGTCTTCGGGTCGAAGGCGCGGAAGATCTCGTCGAGCTGCACCGACTGCGCGACGTTCGCCTGCGGCAGGGTCGCCCCGTCGGCCAGCTGCGGGGCGTCGCGGCTGCCCGGGGTCAGTTCGATGTAGGTCTCGCCCAGCAGGGTCTTGGTGCGCAGGATCGCCCGCGTCGTGTCGGGCAGCGGCGCGTACTTGTCGTCGATGTCGACGGTCGCCAGCGCCTCCCTGCCGTCGGGGGCGAGGGCGATGCTCTGCACCTTGCCGACGTTGACGCCGGAGATGCGGACGTCCGACTGTTCGGCGAGCTGGGTGGCCTCGGAGAAGGGGATCTTCAGCTGGTAGGGCTTGGCCTTGAACGGCGTCGGGCCGCCGAAGGTCACCCAGAGGAAGAGCAGGATGCCGAAGCACGACAGCGCGAAGCCGGCGATGACGATCAGCTGGGTGGTGCTTGGGGCCTTCTTGCTCATCAGGGTTTAGGGGTCGACCTGCACCGCCCGCTTTCGGTGTAGGGGACCGGGATCTCTTCGTATTCGGGAACGCTCGCCATCTGCAGCAGGGTCTTCAGGAACGGGCTCACCGTCGCGATCGTGCCGTAGCCGAGGTATGAGCCCGTGCAGGTGATGCCGACCACTCCCCTCAGCAGCGGTCCGCCCGCGTCCTGGAGGTTGAAGGAGGCGTTGAAGTTGTGGTTCAGCCAGGGGAGATAGAAGAGGAAGCTCTGGTGCCTCGACCCCCCCTTTGGCTTGAAGGCGAGCTCGTTGAGGAAGGCGTTGAAGGAGCTGAGGGCGTTGCCGAAGTTCCGCACGGTCTTCGAGAACGGCTGCGAGGCTTCGTTCGCATGAACGAGCACCGGCCGGATTTCCCGCGTGAAGGGCCGGATCTGGTCGCGGATGGGGCCGGTCGTCTGGCGGAACAGGGACTGCAGCGCCTTGAACGCGGGCGTTGAGGCCTGCGCCTGCGGGATCAGCTTCAACAGCGCCGGGTAGGCGGCCTGCGAGAAGCGGTCGGCGCTGGCTAGCCCCCCTTTCAGCGCCGTCAGCGTCGACGGGAACTCCTGCAGCGATTCCTGGATCGCCTGCTGCTGGTTGGCGAAGTTCCCCAGCGCGGCGTTGGAGGAGGTGACGAAGCGCCTCACGTCCGCGTCGTGGCGGGCGAGTTCTTCGGTCAGCAGGCCGAAGTCGTGGATCACCCGGGCCAGCTCGACGCGGCGGGCGGCGACGGCCCTGTTCAGCTTCGCTGTGTAGTGGACGAAGGGGGCGAAGCGGCGCAGCGCGTTGCCGAGCTGCTTGCCGCGACCGCCGATCCCCTGGGCGCCCCCGGCGACCAGCAGCTGCAGGTACTGGCGGGTGTCGGCGTCGAGGCTGCTGAGCAGGGCGTCGAGGTTGGTGTTCGGTTCGGTCTGGGCGAGGGTGAATTCGTGCCCGTCTTCGATCGTTTCGCTACCGCTCCCCGGCGAGATCTCGACGACCATGTCGTTGAGACCGGTTTTCGGCCGCAGCAGCAGCGTCGCGTTGGGATGGATCAGTTCCATGTACTTCGGCTCGATCTCCATCCCGACGACCGCGTGCCCGTCTTCGAGCTCGACCGAGGAGACCTTGCCGACCTGGATCCCGGCGATGTCGACCGCCTGACCCTGGCCGGGGGTCACCGCCTGCGCGGTCGAGAACTCGGCGCTGACGTGTTCGAATTCTTCGCCGACGATGGGCAGCCACGACGGCAGCGACGCTTTCTGCTGGATGAAGATCCCCAGCACCATCACGATCCCGGCCGCGGCGAGGACGACGATCGCGATCGTGTCCTTGCGGTGCCCGCGCGCCTGGCGCGTGAGCCACGCCCTGAAGTGCTGCCAGCGGCTCGTCCGCGGTGCCGGGGCGTTCATGGATTCACCCCCGCGACCGACGGGGTCGGCGGCCCCACCTGCCCCAGACCGGCGTTGACGTCAGGGACCGGGTTGCGGTAGCAGCGGAAGCTCGGGTTGAACGGAGGTTCGGCGCCCAGCTGCGGCTGGTTTCCGATCGGCGGCACCGCGACATTGGCGTAGTTGATCTGGTCGCTGAGGTTGGCCGGGTTACCGCCGGGATTCGGTTCGCCGACGAGAAGCGAGCCGCCGCCGACCTGGGCCCTGACGTAGGGCCCGTTGCCGTCGAAGTTCTGCCCGACGCCGGCGAAGTCGGCGAGGGTGAAGAAGAACTCGCGGTAGTTGGGGCCGCCGGTGCTGAAGCGATCGTTGATCACCTGGTCGCCGGTCGGGACGATCACCTTGGTGGTGCAGAGGCTGAGGCGGTTGAGCTGGGGGATCGTGCTCGACTTGCCGTAGTGGGCCGCTTCGGTCAGCCCAGGGGTGGCTTCGGAGAGCAGCTTGGCGACGCCGCCGGCCTCCTTGCCCGAGAGCAGCGGCCGGGCCTGCGCCAGCCACGGTCTGGACGCGCTGATCAGTGCCGGGAGCTCGGCCACGGCGGGGGTCAGCTCGATCGCGAAGGTCCGCAGCGGCGGCAGGGTGCGGTTGAGGCTGACCAGCGAGGCCTTGGTGACCCTCAGCGTCGGCGCCAGCAGCCGGATCGTGTCTTCGAGGTTGGCCGACTGGTTCGCGAGGGCGCCGGTGAAGATGTCGAAGTTCGTGATCAGCCCCTGCAGGTCGGACTGGCTGGCGGCAAGGGCGCCGAAGCTGCGGCCGGCGCTGGCCACCAGGCGCGAGAGGTCGCCGTCCTGGGTACCGAGCAGCGCGTTGGCGACCTGGGCGCCGTAGCGGCCGGCTTCGCCGCCGTACCTGAACGCCTTGTTCAGGGCTTCGGCCCCGCTCAGGCCTTTCACTTCGGGGAGCTGGGTCACGTCTTCGGCCGGCGTGGGCTTGTGGTTGAGCGCCGTGCCATACCCTTCGAGCAGGCGGCCGAGGTCGGCGCGGACGGGAGCCTGCAGCGCGGTCAGGACTTCGTCGAGCTGGACCGCCGTCGAGGTGCGGGTGACCGGGATGGTGCCGCCGCTGTCGAGCTCCGGCGCGCTGGGGCTGCCGGGATCGAGTTCGATGAAGAAGTTCCCCTCGAGGAAGATCCGCGGCCGGATCGAGGCGAAGGCGTCGTCGTGGATCGGGCGGCCGGCTTCGTCGACGGTGAAGGTGACCTTGGTCGCGTCGCCGTCGCGTTCGGTCCCGATCACTTTGCCGACCTCGACGCCGGCGACCCGGACCGGCGAGTTCAGCGCGATGTTCGCCGAGTTGGCGAAGGTGGCGTTCACCGTGTAGCCGTAGCCGGTGAAGGGGATGTGTTTGGTGAAGGCGAGGTAGGGGCCGACGACGAGGATGACGACGAAGACCACCGCGATCATCGCGTTGCTCGGCCGCCAGCGGAAGCGGCCGGCCTGCGCGGCGCGCTGGTCTCGCTCGGGCAGGCGGCTCACCTGCTCTTCACCTGCCCGCGGGTCGTCGTGCCCCAGAGCTGCGGCGCGTTTCCGATCACGGTCTTGCCCTTCACGTACCTCTCGTTACCGGCTTCGCAGACGCCGCCCTGGCCCGGAGCGGCCGTCCTCGGGAACGGGTTGAAGTGGAGGTAGTTGCCGGCTGCCCAGGTCCCGGTTCCGTTGCCGCTGGCCGGCGCCGAGGAGGGGCCGCTCTCGGAGTTGAGGCCTTCGGGGGGCTGGAAGCTGATGAAGTTCAGCCACTTGCCGGAGTTGTTCCCCTGGCTGTTGGAGATCGCGAGGTTCTGGAGCATCAGGCTGACGTAGTTGCAGGTGGTCTGGGCCGGCGTGACGAATTCCAGCGACGGCTTCAGCAGGCGATTCGTGTCGATCAACAGGCCGAGCCCGGTCATCACCCCGGGCGATTCCTGGAAGGAGAGGAGCGCTTCCGCGGTCGGCAGCAGCTGGTTGTTGAGGACGGGGCTCGCGTTGAGGGCCGGGACCCCGGCGTGCAGCGATTCGGCGATCACCGGCGAGGTCTCCGCCAGCGCCCTGGCGCCCGGCTGCAGCGCGACGAAGAACCGTTCCGAGCTGCGCAGGAAGGGGCGGATCACCGGCAGGTCTTCGTTGGCGGCGTCGAGCGTCGCGGGGCTCTTTTCGATCGTTTCCTGGATGTAGGGGCGGGAGACGCGGGCGAACGCCGCGAAGGTCGTGTCGAGTGCGACGAAGAGGCTGGCCTGCGTCTCGGCGACCGGCGCCACCGTCGCCGAGAGGTCCTGCAGCGCTCGCCAGAAGCCGGCGAAGTCGGTGCTGGGGGCGGCCAGCGCGGCCAGCACCGGCTGGCCGTATTCGACCGCCCGCCGCAGCGACCCGATCGCTTCGTTCAGCTGCGGGCCGCGGCCCGCGAGCGCGTTGCCGAAGCCGGCGAGGCTCTGGCGGATCGCCTGCCGGGTGCGCTTGTCGAACATGTCGAAGAACTGGTCGATGTCGACCGGTTCGGGCTTCGCCGCCGACAGCGGGATCGTTTCGCCGGCTTCGAACCCTTCGCTGGAGGTGCCCGGGGTGATCTGCAGGAACTTCAAGCCCAGCGCCGACTTCGGCCGTACCGTGATGGTCGAGTCGACGGGAAGCGGTTCGACGCTCTTGTCGAGGGTCAGGTCGAGCTGCGCGGCGACGTTGCCGTTCTCGAGGTGGACCGGCGCGACTGACTGGACGACGCCGACGCGGACGCCGCCAACCCGCACCTCGTTCCCCTTCACCAGGGCGTCCGCGTTCGGCAGGAGCGCCTTCAGGTTGTAGGTGGAGACGAAGGGCAGGCCGTTGTTGGCGTTGTAGGCGAGGAACACGGCGACGATGATCACCAGCACCGTGACCGCTCCGACCAGGACCGGGCTGCTCGCGATTCCC
>JBLNAC010000269.1:0-8641 GCA_050259155.1 Syntrophothermus sp. | reverse complement strand
CGCGCCACCCCCGGGATCGCGTAGGCGAAGTCGAGCTGCTTGTGCATCTCGAAGCGCTTGCGCTGGTCGTCGTTGAGGATGCTGTAGACGACCTCGCGGGTCTCCTGGCTGCCGAGCACCTGGAAGCCGTCCATCGGCGTGATCCGCCCCTTGTCGCGTATCGCGGGGGGAAAGCCGGGCGTCAGGTGGACGTCGGAGGCCCGCGCCTCGACCATGCGCCGCAGGACCTCCGCGAAATCGAAATCCATGCGCTCTAGATCGGCCGCTCGGGCCGACCCCTCGATACCTGAAAGCGAGTACCCGGGCCGATCGGCTCAGGCGGTGACACGCAGCACCTCTTCCAGGCTGGTGAGTCCGGCCAGCACCTTGCCGAGGCCGTCCTCGCGCAGGGTCAGCATCCCCTCCTCGCGGGCCACCGTCGCGATGTCGGCCTCGGGCAGCTGGGCGACGGCCATCTCCTTCACGCGTTCGCTCAGCGACATCACCGAGTAGATGCCCGTCCTGCCCTTGTAGCCGCTCTGGTTGCAGCGTGCGCACCCGACCGGCTCGTAGGCCTCCAGCTCGGTGGAGGCGCGGATCCCCGCCTCGATCAGCGCCGCCGCGGGAATGATCGTCCGCTGCTTGCAGTGGCTGCAGAGCCTGCGCGCCAGCCGCTGGGCGACCACGCAGTCGACCGCGGAGGCGATGAGGAATGCCTCGATGCCCATCTTCGTGAGGCGGGTGATCGCCCCCGGCGCGTCGTTGGTGTGCAGCGTCGAGAGCATCAGGTGGCCCGTGAGGGCTGCCTCGATCGCGATCCGCGCCGTCTCGCCGTCGCGGATCTCGCCGACCATGACGACGTCGGGGTCGGCCCGGAGGATCGAGCGCAGCCCGGTCGCGAAGTCGAGCCCCGCTTTGCGGTTGACGTTGATCTGGTTGATCCCCTCGAGCTGGTACTCGACCGGGTCCTCGATGGTGATGATCTTCTTCTCGACGCTGTTCAGGTCCTGGAGCGCCGCGTAGAGGGTCGTCGACTTGCCCGAGCCGGTCGGCCCGGTGACGAGGACGGCGCCGTAGGCTTGGTGGAAGGCACCCTCGAACCGCTCGCGCGCCGGCCCGTCCATGCCCAGGTCGTCGAGCGAGCGCTGGGCGTTGTCCTTGTCGAGGATGCGGATCGTCGCCCCCTCGCCGCGCTGGGTGGGCAGCGTCGTGACGCGCAGGTCGACCCGACGATCCTCGACCGCGACGCTGACCCGGCCGTCCTGCGGGACGCGTTTCTCGGCGATGTTGAGGTCGCTCATGATCTTCACCCTGGAGACGACCGCGTTGACCATCCTCCTGGGCACGTGGGCGGCCTCCCGCAGCACGCCGTCGACGCGGAACCGAACCCGCATCTCGTCCTCTCCAGGCTCGAAGTGGATGTCGGAGGCCCCCTCCCCCACCGCCTGTCCGAGGATGCTGTAGACGAGCTTGATCACCGGCGCGTCCTCGGCGCTCACCTGCATGTCGGCGACCTCGGCGAGCTCTTCCTCCGTCTCGTCTTCGGCGGTGGCCTCGGTGACGGCGCTCTGCAGCGTGTTGAGGCGGCCGATCAGCGCCTCGATGTCCTCGTCGGCGGCGGCGGCGACCCGGCAGTCGAAGCCGGTGGCCATCTGGATGTCGTCGACCGCGAGGACGTTGGTCGGATCCGACATCGCGACCAGCAGCGTCTGCTTGTCGGCGAAGCCGACCGGGATCGCCCGGTAGCGGCGAGCGGTGCTGACCGAGACGAGGTTCGCCGCGGCCATGTCGACCTGGTACTCGGTCAGGTCGACGTGGTCGAGCCCGTAGCGCTCGGCGACCGCGCGCGAGAGCTGGTCCCCCGTGATGGCGCCCTGCTCGAGCAGCAGCCGCTCCGGAGGGCGCCCGGCGGTGCGGGCCTCTTCGATCGCCTGGCGCGCGCGCTCGTCCCCGACGTATTCGAGGTCGACGAGCACGTCGGTGACGAAGCCCGCCGAGTGGGACCGGCTCCGCGGCGGCGTCAGACCCGGGGTCCCCTCGGGTCCGGGGTGCAGGGCCGGCGCCGTCGAGTCACCGTGGGTGGGGACCGGCCGCAGATGGCTCGGGAAATCCCGCTGGTCCATGCTCACGGGTGGTACGCGAGGGTGCCGCCGTGGTAGCGGGCGTCGATCACCGCCTGCACGATGCTCTGGGAGCTCTGGAACCCGTAGCTCACCGAGGCGGCGTCGACGGTCTTGTCGAGGCTCTTGGGCCGGATCACGACGAGCGCCGGGACGCGGTCGACGCCGACCCCCTGGGCGATCGAGACATAGCGGGCGAGGTCGTGCGAGGGGACGACGAAGGTCGCGACGTCGCTCATCGATTCGAGCCGGCGCACGGCGTCGGCGACCAGGCGGTCGTCGATGCCGCCGTCGCGCACGAACAGGATCACCACCGTCTCGCCGGCGTCGAAGGCCGAGACCACCGCCCGGGGCGGTGGCGGCGGAGCGGCCGGCCCGGAGCCGGGGGCCGGGAGCCTGATCGGCTGGGCGCCGGCTTCGAGTTCGGCCGAGACGGCGGCGACGGCTGCGGTGGCGGCCGAGGATTCGCCGCCGCCTTCTTCTTCTTCGGAGCCGCCGCCCATTTTGCCGAGGAAGAAGACCGCGGCGACCAGGAGCAGGACGCCGACCAGGATCACCTGGGCGAGTGGGTTCTCGTTGAGCTTCTCTCTCATGCGATCGCCTGGGTGTAGATCGACATTCCCGGCGATCGCCTTGAGCGCCGCGAGCTAGCTGCCCCCCGCCTCAGCAGCTGGCGTTCGGGGGGGAGGCGGTGGCGCCGGTGCACTCGACGTACCGGGTCCGCTGGAAGAGGCTCGCCAGCGTGATTTCCGGCGGTTTGACGTTCGGGTCCGACTTGACTTCCACGTTGCCGTGGATCTTCATCGTCTTGCCGGCGATCATGCCGACGAAGGTCGAGTTGCCGCCCAGGTCGATTTCGCTGAAGGGCGCGTAGATCATCACCTCGTCGGTCGTGTGCGGCGTGCCGTCGATCTTCACCGAGCCGTCGCCGAGCACGTAGATGCTGGGGATTTCGTAACGCCCTTCGGCGGGGTTGTAGGCGCTCGATTCGATCACGCCGGCGGCGCCGATTTCCACCTGCACCGCCCCCGGTTTGAGACCGCAGTGTTCGGGCGTGTCGACGTAGATCTGGATGTTGGACCCGACCGGCATCACCAGCTTGCCCTGGACCTGGAGCTGGCAGACGAAGTAGACGCTGCCGCCCATCGTCAGCGTCTGCGAGGAGGCGATGTTGACGTTGCGCGGCGTCGCTTCCCAGGGGTTCTTGCTGGTCGCTTTCTTGCTGTAGGTGTCGACCTTTCCGGCCTTCGCCCCGGTGCAGTTCTGCGCCAGGCGGCAGTTGTCGTTTTCGGTAGCGATGTTCGCCGGCGGGGTGATCGGCGGCAGGTTCTTGTTGCCTTCCGTCTTTTCCTTGCCGCAGGTCGGCGTCGGCGCTTCCTTGCCGATCCCGTGGCGGTCGTTGCCGCAGATCGTGTAGCTGCCGCTGGCTTCGATGCTGCCGTTGGTGCCGATGTCGGTTTCGATCCGCGGGTTACCTTCGATCCTGATGTTTTCCTGGCCGATCACTTTCTCGTTCGCGAAGACGTTTTTCCCCGCCATCGTCGCCAGCGACACGTCGACCCTCCGGCTAACCGGGCCCGAGCTCCCGACCGAGACGACTTCGATCGATCCGCCGGTCGTGTAGGCGCTGACGCGGTAGCTGTAGGAGGCGCCGCCGATGCTTTCGGTGGCGGTGCTCGGACACCAGCCGCCGGAGGGGGTCTGGTATTCGCCGGCGGGCCCGATGCACGGGTGGGCCGTCGACAGGTTGGGCAGGTACCGGTTGAGGCGGAGCAGGGCGATGTTGGCGCCCGCGTCCGCGGCCGCGATCGCTTCCTTGGCATTGTGGTCGCGCTTGGTCCCCTGCTGCACGTCCACGGTCGACATCACGGCGACGCTCGCGAGCGCGAAGCAGGCGACCAGGGCCATCAGTGCCGTCACCGTGGCGATGCCGCGCTCCTCGCCGCGCAGGGCGCGCACGCGGAGCCTGATGCGTTGACCGACTTCCATCGCCCTTTGATCGTCGCGCGCGCCGCCCGGCTTGAACCACGCAGGCGGAAGTGCCGGCGCCCTGGACGCCCGTCCTACTCAGTTGCGGGGGCGAGCTGCTCGATCCCGCTCGCGCGCTGACCGCCCGCGGCGAGCATCAGCTTGAAGTCGTGCGGGCTCGAGGCGTAGTCGAGGGCGACCTGCTCGGCGACCCTTCCCTCCATCACGTAGGTGAGGAGGGACTGGTCGAAGGTGCGCATGCCGTAGTACTCGCCTTCGCTGATCACCTCGGTGATCTTGCTGGTCTCGTCCGGGTTCATGATCAGGTCCTGGACGCGGCCGGTCACGACCAGGATCTCCGAGGCCGGGACGCGGCCGGTGCCGGTGATGTCGGGGACCAGCCGCTGGGCGATGGCGCCCTTGAGGGTCGCCGCGAGCATCACGCGGGCCTGGTGCTGGAGATGGGGCGGGAAGAAGTCGATGATGCGGTTCACCGTCTCGGTGGCGTCCAGCGTGTGCACCGTCGAGAGGACGAGGTGGCCGGTCTCGGCCGCGGAGAGGGCGGTGCGGACGGTCTCCTCGTCGCGCATCTCGCCGATCAGGATCACGTCGGGGTCCTGGCGCAGGACGCGCTTCATCGCCCGGGCGAAGCTCTCGGTGTCGGACCCGACTTCGCGCTGGTTGACGATCGAGCCTTTGTCCTGGTGCAGGTACTCGATCGGGTCCTCGAGGGTGATGATGTGATGCGTCCGGGTGCGGTTGATGTGGTCGATCATCGCCGCCAGCGTCGTGCTCTTGCCCGAGCCGGTCGTGCCGGTGACGAGGATGATCCCGCGCTGCTCTTCGGCCAGCCTGGTCACGACCGGCGGCAGGCCCAGCTCCTCGACGGAGCGGATTTCGAAGGGAATCGCCCGGCAGACGATCGAGGTCGAGCCGCGCTGCTTGAAGGTGTTGACGCGAAAGCGCGACACCCCGGGGATCGAGTAGGAGAAATCGGCCTCGCCGTCGGCCTCGAACTCCGTCTGCGAGCGGACCTCCGCGATTTCGTGGAAGGCGCTTTCGGTTTCCTCCGCGCTCAGGGCGGAATAGCCCTCCAGCGGCGTCAGCTCACCGTGGAGCCGGATCGTCGGTGGCGTCCCGACCTTGACGTGCAGGTCGGAGCCCCCGAGCTCGACGAGGGTGCGCAGTGCTGAGTCGATGTCGAACATCCCGGCCCTTATCGGCCGGGATGCTCGGCCCCTTAAGCGGCCGCGCTACGCGACCTCGCGCAGTTTCTGGGCCTCGCCCAGGCTCTGCAGCTTTTTCAGGCTCTGGTTCTCGATCTGCCGGATCCGCTCGCGGGTGACGTTGAAGGTGCGCCCGACCTCGTCCAGGGTTCGCGGGTGCTCGCCGCCGAGCCCGTAGCGGAGCTCCAGCACGCGGCGCTCGCGGTAGGACAGGTTCTCGAGCGCTTCCTTCAGCGCCTCTTTGGTCAGCAGGTCCGCGGCGCGGTCGAACGGGGACTCGGCCTTCTCGTCGGCGATGAACTGGCCGAACTCGGACTCCTCCTCGTCGCCGACCGGCTTCTCGAGCGAGACCGGCGCCTGCGCGGAGCGCTTGATCGAGTCGACCTCCTCGGGATCGATCCCGGTGACCTCGGCGATCTCCTCCGGCGTCGGCTCGCGACCGAGCTCGGTGACCAGCTTGCGCTCGGCGCGGCCGATCTTGTTCAGCTTCTCGACGACGTGGACCGGGATCCGGATCGTGCGCGCCTTGTCGGCCAGCGCGCGGGCGATCGCCTGGCGGATCCACCAGGTCGCGTAGGTCGAGAACTTGAACCCCTTGCGGTAGTCGAACTTCTCGGCCGCGCGGACCAGCCCGAGGGTGCCCTCCTGGATCAGGTCGAGGAAGGGAAGCCCCTGGTTTCTGTAGTTTTTCGCGATGGAGACGACGAGCCGAAGGTTCGACTCGACCATTTTCTGCTTCGCGTCGAGGTCCCCGCGCTCGATCCGTTTCGCGAGTTCGACCTCCTCCTGGGCGGTCAGCAGGCGGACTTTGCCGATGTCCTTGAGGAACAGCTGCAACGAGTCCGTGGTCATGTCCGGTTTCAGGTCGAGCGCCTGTTTCTGGCGCCGGCGCCCTTTCTTCCCGGTGTCCGTCGGCATCGCTTCGGCCGCGGCTTTCTGGGCCGGGTCCATGTCCTCGACGAGCTCGATCCCCGACTTCTCGAGGTGCCCGTAGAGGTCCTCGACGTCGGACTCGTCGAGGTCGACCTCGGAGACCGCCGAGGCGACGTCGCCGAAGGTCAGCACGCCGAGCTGCTGACCGCGATTGATGAGGTTCTTGACCTCCTCCAACTCCTGAAGCTCTGCTACCAGCATTCCTTGTCTACTCGTTTCCTAGCGCTTGCCGTCTGAGTCCTGGTCGATTAAATGCCGTTGCGGGCATAAAGTCGCGCCGGACGATGAAAAAGCGGACCAGCGACTCGGTCCGCGAAATAGATTCTCAAGTCATTTTGCCCCAAGGGGCGGGCGTCAACCACGTCAAACGCCTGTTCGCATGGTAGTCGCTTCAGTTTGTAAAGTCAATGCCTGAGCCAACGCTCAAGATCCGCTCCTGGCTGAGCGCCTTCTGGCAGCGCGCCTACCGCGAGAACGTCACCGGCCTGGCCGCGATGGTCGCCTACAACCTGATGCTGGCGGTCTTCCCGTTCGCGCTCCTAGTGCTCTTCGTCTTCGGCCAGGTGCTGCGCATCGGCGGCGTCGAGGAAGGGGTGCTCGCGGACCTGCAGCGGCTCTTTCCCAACGTCGAGCAGCAGACGTTGACCGACGTCCTCAACCGGATCCAGGACAACTCGGCGACGATCGGGATCGCCGCGATCGTCGGCTCGCTGTGGATCGGCGCCTCCTTCTGGGGCGCGATGGACACCGCCTTCTGCCGCATTTACCACGTCGAGTGCCGCGGCTGGGTCGAGCAGAAGCGGTTCTCGTTCGCGATGCTCGCCGTCGTCGTCCTCTTCATCGCGGCGAGCATCTTCGCGCCGACCCTGGAGAGCGCCGTCGTCTCCAGCACCGATCGCCTTCCGCTCGGCCTCTCCAACATCCAGGCGATCGACACGATCCTGCTCCTCGCCGCGGCGCTGCTGATCACCTTCCTCGTCTGCGCGGTCATCTTCTGGGCCGTCCCCAAAGGGCACATGCCCTGGCGGGCGGTCTGGCCGGGCGCCCTGCTCGTCACCGCCAGCGCCGGCCTCGCCAACTGGCTCTTCCCCGTCTACCTGGTCAACGTCTCGAGCCTCTCGCGCTTCGGCAACACGGCCGGCTTCATCCTCATCGCGCTGCTGTGGTTCTACGTGCTCAGCCTGGCGCTGATGGCGGGTGCCGTCGTCAACTCGCTGCGCCACGAGCTCCACGACACCGGCGAGCTGCCCTACGCGGCGGCGGAGCCGAAGCCCTGCTCGGGGTGCGGCGAGGAGCCGTCAGCCGTCGACGCTCAGCCGTAGCGCTCGGCCGCCGCCCCGAGCAGTGCCCGCAGCTTGGCGCGGTCGTGGCGCGCCTGGACGCGGCGGACGGTGCCCGACCGCGACCGCATGACCAGCGATTCGGTGGTCACCCCCGAGCCCCGGTAGCGGACCCCCTGGAGGACGTCGCCGTCGGTGACCCCGGTGGCGGAGAAGAAGACGTCCTCGCCGGCGCAGAGGTCGTGGGCGGTGAGCACCCGGTCGAGGTCGTAGCCCGCGTCCAGCGCCGCCTGGCGCTCCTCGTCGTTGCGCGGCCAGAGGCGACCGAGCAGCTGTCCGCCCATCGACTTCAGGGCCGCCGCCGAGATCACCCCCTCCGGGGTGCCGCCGACCCCCCAGAGCAGGTCGACCGGGGAGCGTTCGCTGACCGCGAGTAGCGCCGCCGAGACGTCGCCGTCGGCGATCAGCCGGATGCGGGCGCCGGCCTCGCGGACTTCGCGCATCGCGTCCTCGTGCCGGGGCCGGTCGAGCATGACCACGATCACGTCGCCGATGCTGCCGCCCTTGCGCTCGGCGACCAGCTTCAGCGTCTCCGGCAGCGGCCGGTCGAGATCGAGCAGGTCGGCGATCTCCTCGCCGCCGGCCATCTTCTCCATGTAGACGCAGGGGCCCGGATCGAACATCGAGCCGCGCTCGGCGAGCGCGATCACGGCGATCGCGCTGGGCATGCCGAGCGCGCAGAGGCGCGTCCCCTCCAGCGGGTCGACCGCGATGTCGACCACCGGCGGCGTCCCGTCGCCGATCCGCTCGCCGTTGTAGAGCATCGGCGCTTCGTCCTTCTCGCCCTCGCCGATGACGACGGTCCCGTCCATCGAGACCGAGTCGAGCACGAACCGCATTGCGTCGACGGCGGCGCCGTCGGCGGCGATCTTGTCGCCGCGGCCGACCCAGCGGGCCGAGGAGAGCGCCGCGGCCTCGGTCACGCGGACCAGCTCGAGGGCGAGGTTGCGATCGGGCGTCTGCTCGAGCTCCATGCCGGTGGGCCTCCAATGACAGCAAGGTGTCGAGGGACTCTACCGGGCGGGTTACCGTGACCTCCATGGCGGCACAGTCACGGACAGCTCGACGGTTGGAC
>JBLNAC010000268.1:0-4362 GCA_050259155.1 Syntrophothermus sp. | reverse complement strand
ATCAACTGCCGCGGCGCGAACTCGCGGGCGGGCGCGATCCCGGCCCTGGCGCCGGCGTTGGGCGGCGCGAGGAGCAGGGCGGCGAGCAGCGCGCCTGCCGCGGCGGATGTGGAGAGGGTTCTTCGCATCTGGCTGTGCTCGCCGGGGTGCCGCGGCGTCGCGGGCGTGCCCTACACATAACACGACGCCCCCGCCGAAGTTGTAGACGGACATACTCTCGGATCGATGCCAGCCGCCGCCTCGAACTCCGCTGACCATGAGGGCATGGGGCTGGCGATCGAGCAAGCCCGCCTCGCCGAGGCGCACGGCGACGTCCCGATCGGCGCGGCGATCCTCCGCGACGGCGAGGTGCTCGCCGTCGCCGGCAACGAGCGCGAGCTGCGCCGCGATCCCACCGCCCACGCCGAGATCCTCGCGATCCGTGCCGCCGCCGCGGCGCTCGGCGGCTGGCGCCTGCCCGGCACGACCCTCTTCGTCACCCTCGAGCCCTGCGCCATGTGCGCCGGCGCGATCGTCCTCGCCCGCATCCCGGCCGTCGTCATCGGCGCCCCGGACCCCAAGGCGGGCGCCGCCGGCAGCGTCCTCGACGTCCTCGCCGAGCCGGCCCTCAACCACCACCCCCAGGTCCGGCGCGGCGTCCGCGAGTCCGAGTGCGCTGCCCTCCTCCGCGACTTCTTCGCCGGCCGCCGCTAGCCGCTGCAAGGACCCGCTCCGGCGCCGTGGTCAAGCAGCACAAGGACGCACTCCGGCGCTGTGGCAAAGCGGCGCAAGGAAGAGCCGGGCCGACAGTGCTCTGCACGGCGGCCCGGCGATAACGCCGCGCCGCGCAGCCACAGCGCCGGAGCGGAGAGGGTGGGATTCGAACCCACGAGGCGGGTTAACCCCGCCCACGCGATTTCCAGTCGCGCTCCTTAAGCCACTCGGACACCTCTCCGGGGTTCGGGCAAAGCCTAGATGGTCGACCCGGACCCGTTCGCGCGGAGGCCTCCGTCGACGGCTAGGCCGCGAGGGCGCGCTCGGCCCCCGGCGCCAGCGCGCCGAGCGTCATCCGCAGCCGCGCCGGCTCGTAGCCCGGGTCGAGGCCGGTGAAGACCGCCGCCGAGGCGCGCGCGTAGTGCTCGAGCAGGCGGCGAGCCGTGAGCTCGGCATCGCCGTCGGCCGCCGCGTCGAGGATCCGGCGGTGCTCGGCCGAGCTCTCTCCCCAGGACGCGGCGGAGCCGCCGCAGGAGACGCGGTAGCGTTCGGCGTGGTCGTAGAGCTGCGCGATCGCGGTCGCGACCCGGCCGCCCGCGTTGGCGACCAGGCGGGCGTGGAAGGCGCGGTGGGGGCTCCGCAGTCCGTCGCCGTCCCCGGCGCGCGCGTAGTGCTCCATCTGCGCCATCAGGCCCTCGAGCTCGGCGATCCCGTCGGACCCCAGCTCGGGCACGGTTACCCGCGCCGCGGCCGCCTCCAGCGCGGCGCGCATCACGTACAGCTCCTCGGCGTCGGCGGGGGAGAGGGGGGCGACGCGGACGGGCCGGTTGGGCTCGGAGATGACCAGCCCCTCGCGCTGCAGCATCCGCAGCGCCTCCCGCAGCGGCGTGCGCCCGACGCCGAGCTCGCGCGCGAGCGCCACCTGCGATGTCACTCCGGCCGGGATCGCGCCGCTGAGGATCGCGTCGCGAAGGCGGTCGTGGACGATCGCGACGTTCTGGCCGTCCCGGGTACCTTTCTCGACATCGTTTCCTGCCATGGTCGTGCAGACTACCGCCGGTCGGAGCCGCGTTCCAGCGGCGGCGCCCGGCCGGCCCCGGCGACCGGCGCCCGGAACCGTCCTCTAGGATCGGGGCGACTCCCCGGAGGGGTGCCGGAGTGGTTGAACGGGGCGGTCTCGAAAACCGTTGGCCTTCGTAAGGGGGCTCGTGGGTTCGAATCCCACCCCCTCCGCCTCGACGGCCCGGCGTCCTCGCCCGGGCTCTCGCCGCGGCGCTGGGCATCGCGGCGAACTTTCCCAACCGCTTCGGCGGGGAGGCGCGTATGGATCGATAACAGAACGATCCGCTCGTGCTTCCAGGCGCGAGCCCGATGAAAGGAACTGCGATGCTCAAGCGGACTCTCCTCCTCGGCGCGTGCCTGATGGCCGTGGCGGTAGGCGTCACCGCCTGCGGCGGTGGCGGCGGCACGACGGCCTCCGAAAGCACAGCCGAAACGACCGAAGCCGAAGCGACCGCCGGCGGCAACATCGTCGCCGTGGCGAAAGAAACGCCCGAACTCTCGATCCTGGTCGAAGCGTTGGCGGCGGCCGGCCTCGTCAAGACGCTCGAAGAACCGGGGCCCTACACGGTCTTCGCGCCCACCAACGAAGCCTTCGAAGCGCTGGGCGGCAAGCTCGAAGCACTGCTCGAACCGCAGAACAAAAAAGAATTGACCGAAATCCTGACCTACCACGTCGCGCCCGGTGAAGTCACCTCGGGCGAACTCGAAAACGGCCAGAAGATCAAGACCGTCCAGGGCGGGGACGTCGAAGTCAAGATCAGCGGCGAAGAAGTAACCGTCAACGGCGCGAAAGTCGTGATGCCGGACGTCCCGGCGTCCAACGGCGTCGTCCACGTGATCGACGAAGTGCTCCTCCCGCCGGAAGGCTGACCCTCTTTCGTCCAGGGGCGGGTGGGCGCACCCCACGCCCGCCTGCCCCGCTCCTCGGGTAACGCCCCCGGTTGCCGCCGCCTCCCGCGGCAGCCGGGGGCGCCGGCCTCGTCAAGGTTCCGCGGCAGGTGGCAGCGCGGTCTCGTCCGCCTCTTCCGCGGCAGCCGGGCATGGGCGCGTCTCGGATCTACGTCCAGGCCGAGGCCCGGGCGCCGCGCCGCGGTCTAGCGTTTTCCGAATGATGGGAAACGTCGATGTCTTGGCCCGCCTCGGGCAGCTGCACAGCGACGCGGCGCTCACCGTCGCCGCGGTGCTGCTGCTGGTCGTCGGCGTCGCCTACTGGATCCTGAGGACCTAGCGGTCGCCGCAGGTCTCGGAGGCGGCCGTCAGACTCGCCTGCCGCCGGCGCGGACGCGCTGGAAAAGGTAGATGGCGAGCAGCACCAGGATGATGAGGACCAGGATTCCGACGATGGTCATCGGGACTCCCTTCGAGTCTTGGACAGGGACCACTCCCCAATGCCCGAAGCGGCCGACTTCCAAACTCGCGGCCGGGACACGCGGCGAATAGTCTCTCCCCGGTGAGGAGCAGCGAGACGCAGACCGCGGCCAGCGCCGCCCCCGGCGCGCCCCCTGCGGCTCCCCCGGTTGGCGTGTTCCCCTCGCAGGCGCTGAGCGAGGCGATCGAGCGGGAGTGGGTCAGCTCGGGCGACTACCGGATCCGGCCCGAGGCGATCCAGCCGGCCAGCATCGACCTGCGTTTGGGCGACGTCGCCTGGGCCCTGCGCTGCTCGTTCCTGCCCGACGTCGACTCGACCGTCGAGGAGAAGATGGAGGACCTCGCCTTCCAGCGCGTCGACCTCCGCGACGGCGCGGTGCTGGAGCGCGACCGCCCCTACCTGGTGCCGCTGATCGAGGAGCTGGCGCTGCCGGATGACGTCCGGGCCAAGGCGAACCCGAAGAGCTCGACAGGGCGCCTCGACGTCTTCACCCGCGTCATCACCGATCGCCACAACCGCTTCGACGACGTCCGCGCCGGGTACCGCGGCAAGCTCTACCTCGAGGTCGTCCCCCGCTCCTTCGCGATCCAGGTGAAGACCGGGCTCTCGCTCAATCAGCTGCGCCTCGCCCGCGGCGAGGTGCGGCTCGGCGACGAGCAGATCCGCGGCCTGCAGGGCTCCCAGCCGCTGCTGTACCTCGGCGATGAGGCGCTGCGCCCGACCGAGCTCGGCCTGGCCGACGGCCTCTTCCTCAGCCTCGACCTGTCCGGACCCCCGGACCGCACGGTCGGCTACCGGGCTAAGAAGAACAGCCTGCCGGTCGACCTCTCGCGGATCCGCGCCTACCGCTGGAGCGACTACTGGGACCCGGTCTACCCCGAGGCCGGCGGCCGGGTCGTGCTCGAGCCGGAGATCTTCTATCTGCTGCTCTCGGCCGAGGGCGTCTCGATCCCACCCCAGATCGCCGCCGAGATGATGGCCTACGACCCGACCGCCGGGGAGCTACGCACGCACTACGCCGGCTTCTTCGACCCGGGCTTCGGCTACGACCCGGAGGGCGTCCGCCACGGCAGCAGAGCCGCGCTCGAGGTGAGGGCGCGCGACGTCTCGTTCATGGTCGAGCACCGCCAGCCGGTCTGCAAGCTCGGGCTGGAGTGGATGCAGGCGCCAGCCGAGCGCCTCTACGGGACCGGGCTCGGCTCCAGCTACCAGGGGCAGGTGACGATGCTCAGCAAGCA
>JBLNAC010000267.1:0-5861 GCA_050259155.1 Syntrophothermus sp. | reverse complement strand
TCTCAGGAACGGTTTAGCGGGGGTTTCCCGCCCCTGACGAAGCTTGTCGAGACGATGACAACCCAGGAAAGACACCAGAAGGTCCGCGCCGCGCGGCAGCGGCTCCACGCTCAGCGGATGCGGGCCGGCGCGCTGCGCGGCCGCGTGGTCGTCATCTCGCTGATCACCTTCGTGATCCTGTGGGGCGTGGTCTTCGTCCAGATGGCGACCGGGAACGACCCGGTCCTGGCGGCCAAGTCCGCGTCGGCGAAGCGCCACCGCGGCCATGCGGGCGGTGGGGCAGCGGCTGCAGGAGGCGCCGCCGAAGAACCCGCGCTCGAAGAACCCGCGCTCGAAGGCGTGGAAACGAGCGAACCCGAAGTGCTCGGGCCCGAAGCCGTGCCGGTCGAAGAAGAATTCGCCGAACTCGAACCCGAACCGGTCGAAGAAGAATTCGCCCCGGTCGAAGAAGAACTCGTCCCGCTGACCACCAGCCAGTCTTGAGCGGGGAGTCGCACCGAGCCTTCGCCTGCTTCGGCGGCACCGTCGCGGTGCACGTCCGTGGGGCCACCGCCGCCGACGGCGAGGCGGGGGCCGAACTGGCCGAGCAGCGCCTGCTGGCGGCGCACCGGCGTCTCTCCCGCTTCGAGCCGGAGAGCGAGCTATCCCGGCTCAACCGCGACCCGCGCGAGGCTGTTCCGGCGACCCCGCTGCTGCGGGCGCTGGCAGCCGCCGTGCGGCGCGCCGGGGCGCTCAGCGAGGGCCTGGTCGACGCGACGATGGTCGCCGAGATCGAGCGCGCCGGCTACCGCGAGTCGCTCGGCGCCGCCGGTGGCACGCTCTCGCTGGCGGAGGCGCTCGCCGCGGCGCCCCCGCGGCATGCGTGCGCGCCAAGCCCCGCCGCCCGCTGGCAGGCGGTGGCGGTCGACGAGCAGCGCGGGGTCGTGATCCGCCCGCCCGGGGTCGCGATCGACAGCGGCGGCCTGGCCAAGGGCCTGCTCGCGGACCTGCTCGCCGACGAGCTCGGCGGCAGGCCGGCCTTCGGGATCGACTGCTGCGGCGACGTCCGCGTCGGCGGCCGCGAGGGGCTGGCGCGGCGGATCCTCGTCGAGGACCCGTTCGGCGGCCCGCCGCTCCACGAGCTGACGCTGCGCGACGGCGCCGCCGCCACCAGCGGGATCGGCCGCCGCTGCTGGCGCCGGGCCGGCGGCCGGCCCGCGCATCACCTGCTCGACCCCGCCACCGGCGAGCCCGCCTTCACCGGGATCGTGCAGGCAACCGCGCTGGCTCCCTTCGCGCTGCTCGCCGAGATCTACGCCAAGACCGCTCTCCTCGCCGGCCCGGAAGCGGCCCCCGAGCTGCTCCCCCAGGGCGGCGTGCTCGTCCACGACGACGGCACCGCCGAGGTCGTCGAGGCGCGCGTCCCGATCGCCGCCGGCGTCCAACGATGATCGTCACCGAACACCTCTTCTGGATCACCAGCCGGGCCGCCGGAGGCGCGGCGCTGATCCTCGCCAGCGCCAGCGTCGGCGCCGGCCTGATGGTCAGCTCGAGGCGGAAGTCGAACAGCAAGCGCGACCTGCGCGCGATCCACGAGGCGCTGTCGCTGACGACGCTGGCGATGGTCGTCCTGCACGGGCTCGCCCTGCTCGGCGATTCCTACCTGCGGCCGGGTCTGACCGGGATCGCGATCCCGTTCGCCGGCACCTACCGGCCGCTGTGGACCGGGCTCGGGATCGTCTCCGGCTACGGCCTCGCCGTCCTCGGCCTCACCTACTACGCGCGCGACTGGGTCGGCGCCGTGCGCTGGCGCCGGCTGCACCGCCTCACCGCCGTCTTCTGGGTGCTGGCCATCGCCCACACGATCGGCGCCGGCAGCGATGCGGGCGAGATCTGGTTCCTAGCCGTGAGCGGCGCGCTGGTCGTCCCCGCGGCGCTGCTGCTGGCGCTCCGCTGGATCCGCCGCGCGCTCGAGGGCACCACCGTGCCGCCGCCAGAGCCGCCGCGCGAGCCCGCGCGCGAGCCGGCGCGCCAGGGCGCCTAGCGTCACAGTCGGGGGCGCCCCCGCGCCGGGCAAGAACGCAGCAGCGGCAAAACGCTTCGCGCCAGGGGTCAAGTCGGGACCGCCCGGGGTCGATCCGATCCGGGAGATGCGCGAAAGACGCTGGCTCGACCGCGAGAACGCGCGGCGGACGCTCCCGTTCGCCGCCGCGGTCGTCGTCGGGCTGATCGTGGCGGCGCTGCCGCCGGCGCCGAGCACGACTGCCCTCGCCCTCGCCGTCGCGCTCGTCCTCGGGATCGCCGTCTGCTCGGCGATCTTCCCCCTCGCCCGCCCGCCGGCGCCGCTTGCGGTCCTGCCGCCGCTCGCCTTCCTCCTCGCGGTCGGTCTCCTGCGCGGCGACGACGGCGTCGGCTCGGGCTTCGGCCCGCTGGCGCTCCTGCCGGTCTTTTGGATCGCGCTCTACGGTCTGCGCTGGCAGCTGGTCGCCGTCATCGTCGGGGTGGGGATCCTGTTCGGCCTGCCCTTGACCGGGGTCAGCGGCGCGGGCTACACGGCGGCCGACCTGCGCTACGCGGTGACCTGGATCGTCGTCTCGGCCCTGGTCGGGTTCAGCGCCCAGGGACTCGTCACGCGCGAGCGGCGCCAGCGCGACTCGCTGTGGCGGCAGCACGCCTTCCTCGACGCGATCTTCGCCGCCGCGGGGTCGCTCGTCGCCGTTCTCGAGCCCGACGGCCGGGTGAGCCGGGTCAACCCCGCCTGCGAGCGCCTCAGCGGCTTCGCCCAGTCGGAGATCGCCGGGCGCCGCTTCTGGGAGGCGCTGGTTCCCTCCCATCGCGCGCCGGCGATGGCGCGCTGGTGGCAGGACATCGAGCCCGCCCAGCGCGCCGGCGTCTACGAGACCGAGATGGTCAGCCGCGACGGCTCCCGCCACCTCATCCACTGGACGCTGGAGGCGCTGCGGGGACCCGGCGGGGACGTCGTCAACTTCGTCGCCACCGGCCTCGACGTCAGCGGCCAGCGACGGGCGGAGGCGGCGCTGGCCGAGTCCGAGTTCCGCCTGAGGACCCTGATCTCCAACCTCCCCGACACCTTCATCTCCTTCTACGACAGGGATCTGCGCTGCCTGGCCGTCGAGGGCCCGCGCCTCGAGGAGCGCGGGATCTGGCCTCGCGAATTCGTCGGCCGGCGGCTCGACGAGGCGCTCGGCGCGATCGACGCCGCGCCGCTGACCGCGGCGATGCGCTCGGCCCTGGCCGGAGCCCCGACCCATCTCGAGTACGAGGCGCGCCGCAGCGACGCGATCTACGAGGTGGAGGTCGTCCCCTACGAGCGCCACGGCTCGGTCGAGGGCGTGTTCATCGTCGCCCGCGACGTCACCCAGCGCAAGCGCTTCGAACGCGAGCTGAAGCACCTCGCGGAGCACGATCCGCTGACCGGGCTGCTGAACAGGCGCCGCTTCGAGACCGAGCTGCCGCGGCACCTCGCGCGGATCGCCCGCTACGGGCGGGGCGGCGCGCTGCTGCTGCTCGACGTCGACCGCCTCAAGGCGGTCAACGACACCTTCGGCCACGCCCGGGGCGACGAGCTGATCCTCCTCGTCGCCCGCATCCTCGACAGGGAGCTGCGGGCCGGCGACCTCGCGGCCAGGCTCGGCGGCGACGAGTTCGCGGTGCTGCTGCCCGAGGCCGACGGCGCCGAGGCGGAGGCGGTCGCGGCGAAGCTCGTCGACGCGGTTCGCGAGCGCAACCTGACGGCCAACGGAGCGCCGTCGCAACCGGTCACCGTCAGCGTCGGTGCGGTCTCGCTGGGCGACGAAGCGCATCTCAGCGCCGACCAGCTCGTGGCCGAGGCGGACCTGGCGATGTACGAGGCGAAGGCTGCCGGCGGCGACGGGTTCCGCGTCCACCGGCTGGAGGCGCAGCGGCTCGCCTGAGCCCCGCGGGCGCCCGGTCTCAGGGCACCTCCAGCGTCACCTCGCGCGCCGGCTTGTCCTCGCGCAGCCCCTTGAAGGCCGGGTGGCGTAAAAGGCCATCTTCCGTCCAGGCGCGATATTCGACTTGTGCAACGAGCACGGGCCGCACCCACACGACGCCTCGGCGCTGCAGACCCGTCAAAGGCTGCGTAATGGGCGGTTCTGAGAGCCGCAGAGGCTGAAGCTGCCGAAACAACTCGGCAGCGGTCTGCTGCGTATATCCGGTGCCGACGCGCCCGGCGTAGACCAGACGCTTGCGATCGTAGTAGCCGACGACCAGCGCGCCGATCGCCGTCTTCGAAACGCTTGATACGAGATAGCCGATGACGACGAACTCGTCGGTTTGGATGCATTTGCTTTTGAGCCAGTCGTCGTGCCGGCCGGAGCGGTAGGGCCGGTCGGCGCGCTTTGAGATCAGCCCTTCGAGCCCAAGTCGGCAGGCTTCGGCGAGCATCGCCGCGGCATCCCCTCTCAGATGCGGGCTGTAGCGGATTGGCCCGGTCTTCGAAGATTTCGCGAGGAGCTTTTGCAAAACGGCTTTGCGATCTTCAAGCGCCGCGCCCACCAGGTTGACGCCGTCGAGGTGGAGCAGGTCGAAGCATTGCAGGACGAACTTTTCGCCCTGCCCGCTCTTCAAGGCGTCGGCCAAGGCCGTGAAGTTGGAGTGACCCTCGGCATCTTCGACGACAAGCTCGGCGTCGATCAGAGCGCTGCCGCGATGCAGGTCGGCAAGCAGGCGGGGGAGGCTGCCGAAGCGCTCCGTCCAGTCGAGCCCCTTCCGTGTCAAGAGGCGCACGTCGCCGTTGTCGATGCGGGCCTCGATGCGATAGCCGTCGAATTTGATCTCGTGCACCCAGTCGTCGCCCTCAGGCGGCGCGGCGACCAGCGTCGCGAGGCAAGGCTCGACAAAAGACGGCAATGGACCGCGTCTTGCTCCCTCGATCGCTTCGACGGAACGCGCGCTCGGGGCGGATTTCGCTGCCAGCCGCCGGGGCTTTGCTTTCGTCGGCGGCTTCACCCGGCGATGCTCCGCCTTTGCGCGCATGACTGCAGCATTCTACCCAAGCAGCTTCTTGATGGCGGATTTGAGCGATCGCTCGGATTGGCGATAGTCCGCCCAGGCCTCGGTAGATTTGAGAAGGCCGGCCGCGGTGTGCACCGTGAAGCGCTTCGGGTCGAGGCTTTTTCTCACCTGGTTCCATGTAAGTGGCATCGAGACCGTCGCTCCGGGTCGGGCCCGCGGCGACAGGGGCGCAACCGCCGTCGCCATGCGGTCATTGCGCAGATAGTCGAGAAAGATGCGGCCCGTGCGCAGCTTCTTCGTCATCTTGATCAGGTAGGAGCGCGGGCTGTCGGCGGCCATCTGCTGGCAGACGGCGCCCGCGAACATCTTCGCGTCCTTCCAGTCGACCGCTTCCCCGCCCTTCGATTTGAGCGGCGTCACGACGTGCAGCCCCTTGCCGCCGGTCGTTTTGCAGAAGGCGACGAGGCCGAGATTTTCGAGTCTTCCGCGAAGCTCGTTGGCGGCCTCGATCACGTTCGAGAAATCGACGTCGGGTGCAGGATCGAGATCGAAGATCAGCCGTCCCGGAACGTCCGGCTCGAAGGGCGCGCAGTTCCATGGGTGGAATTCGAGCGACGCGATCTGGCCGAGTGCCACGAGGCCTTCGACGCTGTTGACCTCGATATAGGGCTCGCGGTCGCCCGAGATGCGGACAAGGTCGACTTCGCTCGACATGCCGCGCATCGCGTGGCGCTGAAAAAAAGTCTCGGCGTCGATTCCGTCCGGCGCTCGGACGACGGAGCACGGGCGGCCCTTGATGTGCTCGAGCATCCAGGGGCCGACGGCTTCGAGGTAGTGGGCGAGGTCGAGCTTCGTGACGGCGGGGCGATCGGCCTTAGGCCAAA
>JBLNAC010000266.1:0-3845 GCA_050259155.1 Syntrophothermus sp. | reverse complement strand
CTCGTCTGCCGCGACTGCGGGTACCGGACTCCGCTGATGGACCGAGCCTTCAAGTGCCCGGCCTGCGGCGAGGGCCTCGACGTCGACTACGACTACGAGCGCGCGAAGGCGATGATCGCCGAGCGCGGCCTCGAGGGGCGGCCCTGGAACATCTGGCGCTTCGAGGAGCTGCTGCCGATCGTCTCGCGGACGGCGCAGGAGCGGGTCGGGCAGTTCTCCGGCCAGACGCCGCTGATCCGCGCCGACCGCCTCGGCGCCGAGCTGGGGCTCCGCAACCTCTACCTCAAGGACGACTCGACCAACCGGCCGACCCTCTCCTACAAGGACCGGGTCGTCAGCCAGGCGATCGCCCGCCTGCTCGAGCTGGGCAAGGACGAGGTCGGGTGCGTCTCCACCGGCAACGTCGGCACCGCCGTCGCGGCGCTCGCGGCCAAGGCCGCCGCCGCCGCCTACATCTTCTACCCGGGCAACATGGAGAAGGGGAAGGCGAAGGCGTGCCGTGCGCTCGGCGCGCGAGTCTGCCAGCTCGACGCCAACTACGACCAGGCCAACCGCGCCTGCCGCGAGCTGTCGCTCGCGAGCGGGATCGAGTTCGCCAACATCACCCTGCGCCCGTTCTACGCCGAGGGGGCGAAGACGATGTCCTTCGAGGTCGTCGAGCAGCTCGGCTGGCAGGCGCCCGACCACTGGGTGATCCCGGCCGCCGGCGGCACCCTCTCCTCGCGCGTCCACAAGGGCCTGCGCGAGCTGGAGATCGTTGGCCTCGCCGAGACCGCCGCCTCGAAGATCAACATCGCCCAGGCGGGCGGCTGCTCGCCGATCGCGACCGCGATCCGCGAGGGCGGCGACCTCGAGCCCCAGGTTCCGGAGACCGCCGCCCACTCGCTGGCGATCGGCGCGCCGGGCGACGGCGCCCTGGTCCTCGACGCAGTCCGCAGCCGCGACGGCTACGCCGCCGCGCCCTCGGACCCGGAGATCTTCGAGGCGATCGACCTGCTCGGCGCGACCGAGGGAATCCTGACCGAGCCGGCCGGCGGCACCACGATCGCCGCCACCGCCCGGCTCGCGCAGGAGGGCCGGATCGGCGCCGACGACACGGTCGTGGCCGTGATCAGCGGCAACGGCCTGAAGACGCTCTCCGAGCATCCCGACAAGCCGTGGCCGGAAATGGTCGCCTGCGACGTCGACACGATGAGCGAGATGCTCGACGAGTTCCGCCGCGCGGCGGCGACGGCGGCGCACTGACCGAGCCGCCTCACGTCGACGGCGTCACCCACCGCACGGTCCGGGCCCGCGGCATCGACTTCCACCTCGCCGAAGCCGGCTCCGGCGAGGACGTCGTCCTCTGCCTGCACGGTTGGCCCCAGCATTGGTACGAGTGGCGCCACCTGATGCCGGCCCTGGCCGATCGCCACCGGGTGTTGGCGCTCGACCAGCGGGGCTTCGGCTGGTCGCAGGCGACGCCGGGGGGGTACGAGAAGGAGGAGTTGGCCAGCGACGTCCTCGCCGTCCTCGACGAGCTCGGGCTCGAGCGCGTGAAGCTGGTCGGCCACGACTGGGGCGGCTGGATCGGCTTCCTGCTCTGCCTGCGCGAGCCGCGGCGCTTCGAGCGCTACCTCGCCCTGAACATCCTGCCGCCCTGGACCAGCGCCCGCGCGATCGCGCCCCACCTGTGGCGATTCTGGTACCAGTGGATGATCCTCTCCCCGGCGCTCGGCTACCGGCTGCACCGCGGCGGCCGTTTCGTGCCGAAGGTCCTGGTCGGGGGCTCGACTCGGCGCGAGGGCTGGGACCGGGCGACGATCCACGCCTTCTCGGACACCTTCACCGAGCCGGAGCGGGCGCGGGCGGCGGTCCAGATGTACCGGGTCTTCAACCTGCGCGAGGCGCCGGCCATCCTGCGCGGGCGCTACGCGAAGGCGCGGCTGCGGGTGCCGACGCTGATGCTTTTCGGCGCCGATGACGCCGTCCTGCGGCCGGAGCTTCTCGCCGGCTGCGAGCGGCACGCCGACGAGATGGAGGTCGAGCTGGTCGACGGCTGCGGGCACTTCATCGTCGACGAGATGCCTGACCTGGTCGCCGACCGCGCCCGGCGGTTCCTCGCCTAGCGGATCCTGGCCTCGTCGAGGTCCAGGTCACGTTCGATCTGGCGCATCGTCGAGTTGCGCAGCCGGCCGGCGCCGCGCAGGGCGAGCAGCTCCTCGCGCTCGATCCCGATCAGCTCGCGGCGCAGCTCGCCGTAGTCGACGATCCGCTGTTCGCGGGCGGCGCTCTCGGGGTCCTCGCCGCCGAGCACGGCCTGGCACATCCGGAAGCGGCCCCGGTAGAGGTCGCGCAGGCGCCGCAGCTGGCCCTCCGAGGCGCGGGCCTCCTCTTCGATCTGGTCGATCCGATCCAGCGCGGACTGCGCCGCCTCCATCCGCGCCACGGCCTCTTCGTCGCTCCAGCGCCGCGGCTCCTCGAGCCGCAGCGCCCGCACCACCGCCGGCAGCGAGAGGCCGAGGCCGACGAGCGTCACGAGGATCAGGGCGAAGGTGAGGAAGATGATCTGCGGCCGGTTGGCGACGCTGAGCGGGACCGCGAGCGCGGCGGCCAGTGAGACGGCGCCGCGCATCCCGCTCCAGCCGACGGCGATGCGCTCGCCGAGGCTCGAGCCCGCGTCCCTGCCCATCGCGAAGACGAAGGCGAGGCGGAGGCCGATCGTCGCCGCGACCAGCGCCGCCGCCGGCCCGATCAGCTCGGCGACGCCCGAGGAGGAGGCGTCGAGCGTTTCGACGACGCCGGGCAGCTGGAGTCCGAGCAGCACGAACAGCGTCGTCTCGAGGCCGAAGATGAGGACGTCCCAGAAGGCGATCGCCGTCAGCCGCAGGTCGGCGTTCTGCGAGCGAGGAGCCCGGTAGCCGCCGTAGAGGCCGGTGACCACCGCGGCGAGGATCCCCGAGACGTGCAGCCGCTCGGCGCCGACGTAGGAGCCGTAGGCGGCGAGGACCGAGACGAAGATCGCGAGGCCGACGTCGTTCTGGCTGCGGCGGATGAGGAGGTCGGTCAGGAAGCCGGCCGCGAGGCCGACCGCGATCCCGCCCGCGGAGATGCCGATGTACTCGAGGATCGCGCCGCCGAGGCTGAAGGCCCCGCCCGTGGCGACGCCGACCGCGATCCGGTAGAGGACCAGCGCGGTGGCGTCGTTGATCATCGACTCGCCGCCGACCAGCAGCCGCACCCGCTCCGGCGCGCCGAGGCGGCGGAAGATCGAGACCGGCGCCACCGCGTCGGTGGGGGCGAGGATCGCGCCGAGCACCGCCGCTTCCGCCCAGCCGAGGCCGGGGACGAGCGCGTGGGCGACGAGGGCGACGACTCCCGCCGTGAGGAAGACCAGCAGCACCGAGAGCAGCGCCAGGGGTCGCGTCAGCGCCCGCAGCTCCAGCGGCGAGGTCCGCCAGCCGGCCGAGAACACCAGCGGCGGCAGGAAGATGAGGAAGACGACATCGGGCTCGAGTTCGACCTCGGGCAGGCCGGGGACGAGCGCGATCGCGAGCCCGCCCAGCACGAGCACGATCGGCGCCGGGATCCGGCCGAGGTCGGCGAGCCAGACGAGGACCGCCGCCGCCAGCAGCAGGATCAGGATCGAGTCGACGTCGTGCACCGGCACATAACATCGCGTGTCGTGGACGAACTGCTTTCACCGCCGCTGGAGGAGATCGACCACGTCCGCGGCGAGCGCGGGGCGGAGCTCGAGCTGGTGATGTTCGGCGACTTCCAGTGTCCCTTCTGCCTCGGCGCCCAGTCGATCCTGCGGCGGGTCCGCGAGCGGCTCGGAGCGCGACTCGTCTTCGCCTTCCGCCACC
>JBLNAC010000265.1:0-9062 GCA_050259155.1 Syntrophothermus sp. | reverse complement strand
TCTCCGGCTCGGGCAGGATCGCGCGCTGGGCCAAGGAACACCCGCACTCGCCGACGAAATCGCAGTCCTAGGCGACGGCGGCGGGGCGGGGCGCCTCGCGCCGCGCCTCGATCACGACCGGCGTGCCGTCACGCGGTGAGAGCGTGATGTTGCGGCGGGCGGTGCGCTCGGGCTCGGGGCTCGCCTTGCGGAGCTCGCAGCGGGTCAGCACCTCGCGCAGGACGATCCGCATCTCGAACTCGGCGAAGGCGGCGCCGAGGCAGCGGCGCATGCCGCCGCCGAAGGGGATCCAGCCGTAGGTGTCGGGCGCCTGCCCGAGGAAGCGCTCGGGGCGGAAGGCGAACGGCTCGGGATAGAGGTCGGCCCGCGTGTGGGTGAGCCAGATCGCGGGCGTCACGTCGGTGCCGGGGGGAAGCGTCAGCCCGTCGGCGACCAGCTCGCGGCGCAGGCGCCGACCGGCGAGCGGGACGACCGGGCGCAGCCGCAGCGACTCGGTGATCACCGCGCGCAGGTACTCCTCCTGGCCGGCGGCGAGCTCCTCCCGGAGCCTGGCCAGCGCCACCGGATGCCGCAGCAGCAGGTCGAAGGTCCAGGCGAGTGCGGTCGCCGTCGTCTCGTGCCCGGCGAGGAGCAGCGTCATCAGGTGGTCGCGCAGCTCGCTGTCGTCCATCGATCCTCCATCCTCGAACCGCGCCAGCATCAGCAGCGAGAGGATGTCGGTGCGCTGCTCGAGGTCGGGCCGCTCGCGGTGCTCGGCGATCTCCGCGTACAGCACGTCGTCGACCGCGCGCAGCTGCTCCTCGAAGCGCGCCCAGGGGCCGCGGCCGCCGAAGCGGCGGGTGGCGAGGCCGACGAGCTGCGCCCGGGGCGAGGCGGTTTCGGTGAGGACGGTCGCGAGCATGCTCCGCAGCCGCTCCAGCCGCGGGCCCTCGGCGACGCCGAAGACGACGCGCAGGATCGCCTCCAGGGTCACGGCCTGCATCCGCGGGTGGATGGGGAACAGCTGCCCCGGCGCCCAGGAGTCGATCTCGGCGTCGACGATCTCCGTCAGCACCGGCTCGTAGGAGCGCATCCGCTCGCCGTGGAAGGGCGGCAGCATCAGCCGCCGCCGGGCGAGGTGCTCGGCCCCTTCGAGCAGGAGCAGCGACTTCGGGCCGAGGATCGGTTCCAGCAGCAGGTTGCGGCCGGGCGGCAGGCCGACGTCGCGCTCGGTGTAGAGGGCCTTGATCGCGGCCGGGTCGGAGATCACCACCATCGGCCGCTCGAAGCCGACGAAGCGGACGCTGAACGCGTCCCCGTGGCGACGCCGGCCCTCCTGCAGGAAGGCGAGCGGGCGGAAGCTCCAGCGCAGCGTCTGCATCAGCGCACCCTGGCGCACTTCCGGCGGCAGTCCCATGGTCGAGAGAGGATCGCAGCAAAGGCGGGGACGTGGTCCGCTGCCGCGACGGTTAGCATCGGCTCGATGACCACTCTCAGCGATCTGAGGCTGCATTCGTCCGGGAAGGTCCGCGAGATCTACGAGTGGGGCGACGACCTGCTGATGGTCGCCTCCGACCGGATCTCCGTCTACGACGTGGTGATGCCAACGCCGGTGCCCGACAAGGGCAAGGTGCTGAACCGGATGTCGGTCTTCTGGTTCGGGCTGACCGAGGACATCGTCCCCAACCACTTCATCTCCGAGGACGTGCCGGAGGAGGTCGCCGAACGCGCGATGCGGGTGCGGCGGCTGGAGATGTACCCGGTCGAGTGCGTCGTCCGCGGCTACCTCTCGGGGTCCGGCTGGAAGGAATACCGCGAGTCCGGCGCGGTCTGCGGGATCGAGCTGCCGCCGGGGCTGGTCGAGTCCGACAAGCTGCCGGAGCCGATCTTCACGCCCGCGACCAAGGCCGAGATCGGCGACCACGACGAGAACGTCGACTTCGAGCGGGCGGCGGAGATCGTCGGCGATCGGGCGCTGATGGAGGAGCTGCGCCGGATCTCGATCGACGTCTACCGCCGCGGCGCCGAGCACGCCGCCGAGCGGGGCATCATCCTCGCCGACACCAAGTTCGAGTTCGGTCGCCACGCCGGCGCCGAGATCGTCCTCGGCGACGAGGTCCTGACCCCCGACTCCTCGCGCTTCTGGCCCGCCGACCGCTACGAGCCGGGCCGGACCCCGCCCTCCTTCGACAAGCAGTTCGTGCGTGACTGGGCCAGCGCCCAGGGCTGGGACAAGAAGCCGCCGGCGCCCGAGCTGCCCGCCGACGTCGTCGAGCAGACGCGGGGCAAATACGTCGAGGCCTTCGAACGGATCACGGGGACGACGTTCTGAAGGCGCGCGTCCTGATCCGCCCCAAGGAGGGGATCCTCGACCCCCAGGGAAAGGCGGTCGAGCGCGCGCTTCCCGCGCTCGGCTTCGAGGGGGTCGCGCACGTCCGCGTCGGCCGCATGGTCGAGCTCGAGGCCGAGGACCCCGAGCGGCTCGGCGAGCTCTGCGAGAAGCTCCTCGCCAACCCCCTGATCGAGGACTACGAGATCCAGACCCTGTGATCTGGGGCGTCCTCCAGTTCCCGGGTTCCTGCGACGAGCGGGACGCGCTGCACGCCTGCCGGATCGCCGGCGACGACGCGCGGCTGATCTGGCACGAGGACCGCGACCTCGGCGGCGTCGACGGGGTCGTCGTCCCCGGCGGCTTCTCCTACGGCGACTACCTCCGCGCCGGGGCGATCGCCCGCTTCTCTCCCGCGATGGAAGCGGTCGCCGAGCTCGCCGGCGGCGGCGGGCCGGTGCTGGGGATCTGCAACGGCTTCCAGGTTCTGTGCGAGGCCGGGCTCCTGCCCGGGGCGCTGCTGCGAAACGAGGGCCTGCGCTTCGTCTGCCGCCAGGTCGAGATCGTGAGCGCCGACGGGGCGACGCTCTCGATCCCCGCCAAGCACGGCGAAGGGCGCTACTACGCGCCGGAGGAGACGCTCGACGAGCTCGAGGCGCGGGGTCGGGTCGCCTACCGCTACGCGCCGGGACAGAACCCGAACGGCTCGGCCCGCGACATCGCCGGGGTCGCCAACGAGGCCGGGAACGTCGTCGGGCTGATGCCCCACCCCGAGCACGCGGTCGATCCCCTGACGGGGTCCACCGACGGGCTGAAGGTGTTCGCCGACCTCGAGGCGAGGATCGCGTGACGACGGCCGGCGCCGACGCGGGAGCGGGCGGCAATCCGCCGCCGTCCGCGGAAGCGGGGCGCCCGCCGGCGTATGCGGAGCTGGGGCTGACGGACGACGAGTACGCGCTGATCGTCGAGAAGCTGGGGCGCGAGCCGGGCGACGTGGAGCTGGCGATGTTCAGCCTGCTCTGGTCCGAGCACTGCGCCTACAAGCACTCGCGCAAGCTGCTTCGGCAACTCCCGACCGAGGGGCCGCGGGTGGTGATGGGACCGGGCGAGAACGCCGGCGCGGTCGACGTCGGCGACGGCTACGCGGTCGCCTTCAAGGTCGAGTCCCACAACCACCCGAGCGCGGTCGAACCGTTCGAGGGGGCGGCGACCGGGGTCGGCGGCATCCTCCGCGACGTCTTCGCGATCGGCGCGCGGCCGATCGCGATCCTCGACAGCCTCCGCTTCGGCGAGCTCGACTCGGTCCGCTCGCGCCACCTGCTGGACGGCGCCGTGCGCGGGATCGGGCACTACGGCAACTCGATCGGCGTCGCGACGGTCGGCGGCGAGATCTACTTCGAGGAGCCCTACGAGCACAACTGCCTGGTCAACGCGATGTGCATCGGGCTGGCGAGGAGCGAGGAGATGGTCCGCGCCGCCGCCGCCGGCGTGGGCAACGCGGTCGTCCTGATGGGGGCCGCGACGGGGCGGGACGGGATCGGCGGCGCCTCCGTGCTCGCGTCGGCCGAGCTCGGCGAGGGTGACGAGGCGAAGCGGCCGACGGTGCAGATCGGCGACCCCTTCGAGGAGTCGAAGCTGCTCGAGTGCTGCCTGGAGCTGCTCGGCCGCGGGCTGCTGGTCTCCCTCCAGGACCTCGGGGCCGCGGGGCTGACGTCCTCCGCCGGCGAGATGGCCTCGGCGGGCGGCGTCGGGATCGACATCGACGTGACGAAGGTGCCGCTGCGCGAGGCCGACATGGAGCCCTTCGAGATCATGGTCTCCGAGTCCCAGGAGCGGATGCTGGCGGTGGTCGAGCCGGAGCGGGTCGCCGAGGTGCGGGAGATCTGCGAGAAGTGGCAGACCGGCTCGGCGGAGATCGGCGTCGTCACCGACAGCGGCCTGATCCGGGTCCTGCGCGGCGCCGAGGTCGTCGGCGAGATGCCGGTGCAGGCGCTCGTCGACGGCTGCCCCCTGTACGACCTCGAGCCCGCCGAGCCGGCGGGCTGGATCTACGGCAACCGCGCGACGCTGGAGGCCGGGGCAGGCGCCGAGGAGGAGCTGCTGGCGCTGCTCGCGGCGCCGAACGTCGCCTCCAAGCGCTGGGCATTCGAGCAGTACGACTCGATCGTCGGCTCGCGAACGGTGCGCCGGCCCGAGCAGGCCGACGCCGCGGTCCTGCAGCTGCCGGAGGCGGGAACCGCGATCGCGGTCTCGATCGACGGCAACGGCCGCCGGGTCGCCTGCGACCCCCACGCGGGGACGGTCGAGGCGGTGCTCGAGTGCGCGCAGAACCTGGCCTGCGTCGGCGCCGAGCCGCTCGGGCTGACGAACTGCCTCAACTTCGGCAACCCCGAGAAGCCCGCACCCGCCTGGCAGCTGGAGCGGGCCGTCTCGGGTCTCGCCGACGTCTGCGCGGCGCTCGGGGTCCCGGTCGTCGGCGGCAACGTCTCCCTCTACAACGAGGGCCCCGACGGGCCGATCTACCCGACGCCGGTGGTGGCGATGGTAGGCGAGCTGCCCGACCCGGCGCGCGTGCCGGGGTCCGCCTTTGCCGCCGCGGGCGACGCGATCGGGCTGTTCGGGCCCTTCTCCCCCAACCTCGCCGGCTCCGAGCTGGCAAAGCAGCGGGGAGAGCTGGCCGCCGGCCTGCCGCAGCCCGCGGTCGCCAAGGTCGCAGAGGCCTGCTCGCGCGTCCGCGCCGCGGTCCGCGCGGGGCTGGTGGCCTCCGCCCACGACGTCAGCGACGGAGGCCTCGCCTGCGCGCTGGCCGAGTCGGCGATCGGCGGCGGGCTCGGCTGCCGGGTCGACCTCCAGCCCCTCCGCGAACGCGGCTGCTCGCCCGAAGAGGCGTTGTTCGGCGAGGGCAGCGGCGGCTTCGTGCTCAGCGGCGAGCGCGCGGCGCTGGAGGAGATGGGCGCCGTGCTGATAGGCGAGGTGGGCGGCGCGAGCCTCGAGATCGCCGCCGGCGACCGCAGCCTGGTGGTCGATCTCGAGTCGGCCGCCGCTGCCTGGCACTCGCTCGCCGAGCGCGCCGAGGCGTCGCTGTAGGGCTTCCTCGGTCCATCCCGTCCAACCTCGACAGCGGTGCGGTATTTCCGACCCGCCGTCCGAGCGGGGAACCGTCGACTAGGCCGCGGCGGCGACCAGGCGCCGCATCAGCCGCGCCGCCTCCGCATCGTCGAGGCCCTGGTCGGAGGTCAGCTGCTGCCAGGTGCGGAAGGAGACGGCGTGGCCGATCGCGGCGCGGACGCGGTCGCGCGCCCTGCCGCGCAGACCCCTTCCCCGCAGGAGGATCTCGGTGACGAAGGCAAGCAGCTGGTGGAACGGCGTCATCAGCTCGCCGACCATCGGCACCGCGGCCTCGTCGCGGAGCAGCTTGTCGAGCATCCCGCCGGCTCGGCGGTAGTAGGCGTATAGCTCCTCGAGCGCGGTGGCGAGGCGCTCGTCCGGATCGTCGATCCGCTCCCAGAGAGTCACGTCGGGGGGCGGGTTCTCCGCGCCCCAGTGTGCCGAGCAGGCGCCGAACAGCGCCTCCTCGTCGGGGAAGTGCCGGTAGACGGTCGAGCGGCGGACGCCGGCGTGGTCGGCGACGGCGCTGATCGACGTGCGCGCCGGCCCGAGGCTCCCATGCAGCGCGACGGCGCTTTCGGTGATCCGCAGGCGGGTCTCCGCCTCCTGTTCGGCGCGTCGCTTCATCCGGTATGGGCGCTTTTGATCGGACATATGTGTCGCCTCGATATTGACAGATCCGTCAGATGTGCTTACAGTATTTCGCGCGACACCACTGTCTGGTTAATTTACACGGAAGGAGCAAGATGATGTGCGCACGAGTGGTTGGACCCACGGACGGCGATGCGGGATTCCTCGGCAGCATCGGCGTGCGGTTCATGATCGACGGCGAGGAAGCGGGCGGGGACTTCTCCCTGGTCGAACATCCCCTGCCGCCGCGGGCGCTGGCGGCGCCGCTGCACCTGCACCAGCGCGAGGACGAGTACAGCTTCGTGCTCGAGGGGCGGATGGGCGCGCTGCTGGGCGACGAGGTGCTGGAGGCGGGTCCCGGCGACCTGGTCTTCAAGCCGCGTCAGCAGTGGCACACGTTCTGGAACGCGGGCGACGAGCCCTGTCGGATCCTGGAGATCATCGCCCCCGCTGGCTTCGAGCACTTCTTCCGGGAGCTGGTCGCTCTGGGCGGGGCGCTGCACGCCGACCCCGACGAGCTGATCGCGCTCGCCGCCCGCTACGGGCACGAGATCAGGCCGGAGACGGTCCCCGGCCTGCTGGAGCGCTTCGGGCTGCGGATCGGCGAGCCGCACGAGGCGGTGCCGCAGCTCGTCTAGGACGACGAAGGGCCCGAAACGGAGGCGGGCGGGCAGGCGGACGCCGCTGCTACCCTGCGCCGGTAGGCAGCTGTCTGCCTGCGCGTCCGTCTCTGATTCGAGCGAGGAAAGCGCGCCTTTGACTTCCGACGAGCGGGGCTTCGAGGACCGCGACGGTCCCCGCGACGAGTGCGGGGTCTTCGGCGTATACGCGCCAGGCCACGACGTCTCGCGGCTCGCCTACTTCGGGCTCTACGCCCTCCAGCACCGCGGCCAGGAGTCCGCCGGGATCGCTACCGGCGAGGGAGGCCACATCACCACGCTGCGCGACTCGGGGCTCGTCTCGCAGGTGTTCGACGAGGAGAAGCTGCTGGCGCTGCAGGGCGACATGGCGATCGGCCATGTCCGCTACTCGACCACCGGCGGCGGCTCCTGGGAGAACGCGCAGCCGGTCTGGCGCGACGACGGCCGCGAGCTGGCGCTCGCCCACAACGGCAACCTGACCAACGCGGTCGAGCTGTGGAGCGAGCTGAAGCAGCGCGGGATCGACTTCCGCGGCACCTCCGACTCGGAGATCATCGCCGCGCTGCTCTCCTCCCACGAGGGCGGGATGATCGAGGACGCCGTCGCCGAGGTGATGCCCCGCCTGCAGGGCGCCTACTCGACGGTGGCGATGACGAAGCGGGCGATCGTCGCCTTCCGCGACCCGCACGGGATCCGGCCGCTCAGCCTCGGCCGGCTCGAAGACCGCTTCGTGGTCGCCTCCGAGAGCTGCGCCTTCGACATCATCGGCGCCGAGCTGATGCGCGAGGTGCACCCCGGCGAAATGGTCTCGCTGAGCGAGCGCGGGCTGGAGACGCGTCAGGTGGTCAGGGTCGACCGCCGCGCCACCTGCGTCTTCGAGCACATCTACTTCTCCCGCCCCGACAGCCGGCTCGAGGGCCGGGTGCTGCAACAGGCGCGCGGCCGGATGGGAGAGATCCTCTGGCGCGAGGCCCCGGTCGAGGCCGACCTGGTGATCTCCGTCCCCGACTCGGGCAATCCCGCCGCCGCCGGCTTCGCCCGCGCCTCGGGCCTGCCGCGGGACGACGGCCTGATCAAGAACCGCTACGTCGCCCGGACCTTCATCCAGCCGGGACAGGAGCTGCGCAAGCACGGGCTGCGGCTCAAGTTCAACCCGCTGCCGGAGATCGTCGCCGGACAGCGGATCGTCGTGGTCGACGACTCGATCGTGCGCGGCAACACCACCCGCCAGATCGTCGGCATGCTGCGGGACGCCGGCGCCAGCGAGGTGCACCTGCGGATCTCGGCGCCGCCGATCCGCAACCCCTGCCATTACGGGGTCGACATGTCGACCCGCGAGGAGATGATCGCCCACGGCCGCTCGGTCGACGAGATCGCCGACGAGCTCGACGTCGACAGCCTCGCCTACCTGTCGATCGCGGGCGTCTACGAGGCGATCGACGGCGCCCCCGACGAGCACTGCGACGCCTGCTTCACCGGCAGCTACCCGCTGGGCGCCCCTGACGACGCCAACGGCAAGTTCGCCCTCGAGACGATCTCCACCGGCTCCTGAGGGGCGGGCCGAGGACGCGGGCGCACCGCGTGCCCTCGTGCCTGGGCGGCCGGGGGCGGAACGCGCGGGTCGCGCTCAGGTGGCGAGATCGAGGCCGAGCCAGACGATCACCAGCGTGGTGACGAGGATCGCCGCCTGCAGCAGGTGGGCCCGGCCCCAGCGCAGGTGCAGCAGGGTGAGGGCGATCACCAGGCCGACCAGGCCCAGCTTCCACTGCAGGGTCGAGTCGCCGAAGAGGTCGTCGTGCGAGGCCATCGCCCAGCCGGTGGCCAGGAGGACGCCGAGCGCCCCAAGCGAGCCGTATCCGAAGCGGCGGGCGATCGCCCGCATCCGCTGGCGGTCGGCGTCGCGGAGGATCGGGACGACCGCCAGTCCGAAGACGAGCTGCCCGCCGACGAAGAAGGCCATCGCCAGCAGGTGCACGTAGAGGACCGCCTGCCAGAAGGTGCTCACTCCCCCAGGGTAGTGCGAAGATGCCGCGGTGAGCAGCTTCCGCTTCGTCGTCCTCGCCTCGGGCAGCGGCACCAACCTGCAGGCGATCATCGACTCGCTCCACCGGCGCGAAGGGATCGAGGTCGCCGCGGTCGGTTCCGACAAGCCGGCGGCCCACGCGCTGCGTCGCGCGGTCGAGGCCGGCATCGACACCGCGGTCTTCCCGGTCGACGCCTACGAGGATCGGATCGCGCGCGACCTGGCGATGGCCGACTGGGTCGACTTCCACCGCCCCGACCTGATCGTCCTCGCCGGCTATATGCAGCTCCTGAGCGAACCGTTCGTCGCCCGCTTCCGCGGCCGCATCGTCAACGTCCATCCGGCGCTGCTC
>JBLNAC010000264.1:0-6312 GCA_050259155.1 Syntrophothermus sp. | reverse complement strand
GAGAGCGCGAAGACGATCAGCATGCTGGCCAGCGCGGCCGGCACCAGGAGCGGCAGCAGCACGTCGCGCAGCGCCTGCGGGGCCGAGGCGCCGAGGTCCCGCGCCGCCTCCTCGTATTCGGGGCCGATCGCCGCCAGCCGGCTGCGGACGATGACGACGACGTAGGAGATCGAGAAGGTGACCTGGCCGATCACCTGCGCCGGGGTCCCGAGGGAGACCGCGGTGAACGGGAGCAGCGAGAGCTGGGTGAAGACGAGGAGCAGCGAGACCGCCATCGCCAGCTCGGGGGTGGTCAGCGGCACCAGCATCAGGAAGTTGGCGGAGCCCGAGCCGCGCCCGCGCCAGCGGCTTAGCCCGATCGCCAGCATGAACCCCAGCGGCGTCGCGATCAGCATGTCGAGCGCCGCCAGCTCGAGGCTGTGGACGAGCGCGTTGGTGTAGGTGGGGTCGTGGAAGACCGAGAGCGTTTCGTCCCCCCACCACCAGCGCGTCGAGAAGCCCTGCCAGACGCTGCGCGAGCGCCCGTCGTTGAAGGAGAAGACGATCGCCGCCACCACCGGCAGCAGCGACCAGGCGACGTAGAGCCAGGTGGTCAGCGAGAGGAAGCGCGGCCGGCCCCAGGGGTTGGAGAGCCAGGCGGGGACGCGGCTGGGCCGGACCGGCGCGGGGCGCGGAGCGACGGCGGGGCGGGTCGCGGTGGCGCTCACGCCAGCTTCCTCTCATGGCGCCGCGTCTCCCAGAGGTAATAGAGCATCCCGAAGGCGAGGATCGTCATCAACACCAGGACGAGGGCCGCCCCGAGGTTCTTCTGCGAGCCCCCCTGCACCAGCAGGTTGACGCTGTTGCCGAGCATGTTGGTGTGCGGCGAGCCCGAGATCAGGTCGTTCGTGTAGTAGTCGCCGAACATCGGCAGCACGATCAGCACGGTGCCGGCGAGGATGCTCGGCCAGCTCAGCGGCAGGGTCACGCGGAGGAAGGTCCACGGCCGCGAGGCGCCGAGGTCGCGGGAGGCCTCCAGCAGGCGCGTGTCGATGCGGTCCAGGCCCGCGAACACGGGCAGGATGAAGTACGGGATGTAGCCGTATGTGAGGGCGGCGATGACCGAGAACGGGTTGCCGTTGAGCCAGTCGGTCTGCGGCAGCCCGAACCAGCTGAACACTTCGTTGACGTAACCGTCGGGGGCGAGCAGGCCGATCCAGGCGAGCATCCGCATCAGGTAGCTGACCCAGAAGGGGACGAAGATCAGGACCAGAAGCAGCGCCTTGGTGCGCCCGGCGCAGCGCGCGACGTAGTAGGCCACGGGGTAGCCGATCGCGAAGCAGAGGGCGACGGTCGCGGCGACGTAGAGGACGGTGTTGCGCGTCGCCGACCAGTAGGTGCCGCCGGGGAAGACGCTCTGGAACGCCTCCTTGACGAAGCCGACGTTCCATTCGAGCGGGTTCCAGATCGGGACGGGCTGCAGCAGCGTGTCGATCTTGCCCATCGCCACCGCGAGCACCGCGTAGGCGGGGACGACCACGAAGAGGACCAGCCAGACGACCCCCGGAACCGCCAGCCCGCGCCAGATGCCGCGTTCCGCGCTCACGTCGTCTTCACTTCCGACCACGCCGTTTCCCAGATCCCCATCCCTTCCGCGCTGAGCGGCCCCTGCAGGTAGCCGTTCTTGAACTGCTCCTCGCGGACGATCGCCGTCTTCAGGTTTTCGGGGACCAGTTCTTCTTCGACCACGCGCTCGGGTGTCATCTCGGTGAGCGGCTGCTGGTAGCCGGTGAATTCCATGTTCAGCAGCGCGACTTCGATGTCGAGCAGGTAGTCGAGGAAGAGGTGGGCGAGCACCGGGTGGGGAGCGCCCTTCAAGACGGCGAAGGTGTCGTTGCCCATCAGGCCGCGGCCGTCCTGCGGCCACCAGTAGCTGACGGCGGTGACGGGCGTGCCTTCGGGGAGGTAGTAGGGGATCGCGACGATGTCGCCCGACCATGCCTGGTGCAGCCAGACGGAGCCGTCGGCGAGGTGCTGGTACTCGTTGGTGTAGAAGCGCAGGTTGACGAGGTTGATCAGTTCCTTCAGCGCGTCGCGGGCGCTGTCGACCTTGGTCTGGCTGCCGGTGTTGACGTCGGTGACGCCGTTGCGGAGCAGCCCCATCCCGAGCCCTTCGCGCTGGTCGTCGAGCATCCCCACCTTGCCGGCGATATCGGTCGCCTCCCAGAAGCTCTGGTAGGGGTTGGCGAGCTTGCCGGGGTCGTAATCGGGGAGGAAGTCGTTGCGCCAGGCGATCCCCGTCGAGAAGATCGTGTAGGGGACCGTGTAGCGGGACCCGACGTCGTACCAGGGGCTCTGCAGCGAGCGCCACACTTCGCGCCGGAGGTTGGGGATGTAGGAGTGGTTGAGGGGCTGCAGGATCTTGCCCGCGACCAGCATCGAGATGTAGGGCTGGGTCGGCACGAATACGTCGTAGCCGACCGCGCCGCTCGCGAGCTTGGCGACCGCTTCGTCGACGGTGGCGAAGGTGCTGAGCTCGACCCTGGCCCCGTACTTCTTTTCGAAGCCCTTGATCACCGCCGGGTTGAGGTATTCGGCCCAGTTGTAGAGCTGCAGCGGCCCCTCCTCCGGTTCCAGCCCGGACGGGATGCGCGGGTTGTCGGGGTAGATCGGCAGCTGCACCGGGTTCTCGGGCCGCGCCAGCGGCAGGCCGCCCGGAGCCAGGTTTCCCTCCTGGCCGCCGGGGACGGTGGTGTCCGAGCATCCGTAGAAGGCGCCGACGGCGGTCAGGCCGAGTGCCGCTGCAGCGCTCCGCTGGAGGAAGCGGCGGCGGGTCGCCGCTCCCTGCCAGAACCCGGCCGGGTCGGGCTGTCGGCCGCTCACGCCGATGCGGGGTCGCCAACCTTTCCCACGTCGAGCTCCGTCTCCAGCAGCCGCCCGGCGAACTCCGCGGCGGTCTCCAGCAGCCCGTCCCTGTCGACCTCGGGATCCCCGAGCGCCACCTGGACCGTCAGCCCGTCGATCAGCGCCCCGATCGCCAGCGCCGCGCGCGCCGCGTCGATGTCGCCGAATTCCCCCGCCCGCTGGCCGGCGACCACGATCGCCGCGATCTCCTCCCGCCAGCGCGAGTCGAAGCGCTCGCGGGCGCGCCGCAGGCTCTCGTCCCGCAGCGACCAGGTCCAGAGCTCCATCCACAGGGCGAAGTCGGGCGAGTCCTCGGCGGCGGTCGCGAGCAGGATCGAGAGCCTGTCCCGCGGGGTGCCGGCGGTGGCGAGGCGGGCGGAGAGCTCCTCGTAGAAGCGCGCGTCGTCGGCGATCAGCGCCTCCGCCAGCAACCGCTCCTTGGAGTCGAACCAGTAGAGGACCGCCGGCGGGCTGACGCCGCAGCGCTCGGCGACGTCGGAGATCCTGGTCGCGGCGACGCCGCGCTCGGCGATCACTTCGGCCGCCGCGGCGAGTATCTGGGGTCGCCGGATGTGATCGATCTGGGGCCTGGGAGCCAGCTCCCCCGCCTCCCTTCGTTCTACTCGAAACCCCGCCCCAGAGCGCCGGGGCGAAGGTTTTCTGAACCCGGATTCAGGCTAGCCCAGCCGCGGCCGCTGCGCAAGCAGCTGGGCGGGGTCGATGCCCAGCTCGGAGGCGAACAGGTCCGCGACCAGGGCGCGGGATCGGTGGAGGTCCATCTGGGGATCGCGCAGCAGCGCTCGCAGCCCGAGGCCGTCGAGCATCGCCATCGCGCGGTCGGCCAGGTCTCCGACGTCGGCCGGCCTGCGGAAATCGCCGCTGCCGACGCCGGCCTCGATCACGCCGATCATCCACTCGCGGTAGCGGGCGTACAGCTGGCCGGCGAGCGGCCGCAGGTCCGGCTCGCGCGCCGCCCGCAGCCACAGCTCGACCCACAGGACCCAGTCGCGCTCGGCCCGGCCGGGTACCGGCAGGCACTCGTCGATCGCCAGCGCCAGCCCCGCGAGCGGCGAGCCCTCGGCCCCGACGTCCTCGAAGCGCTCGTCGCCGGCCTGCTCGAAGGAGTGCAGCAGCGCCTGCTCGAGCAGCTCCTCGCGGGTCGAGAAGTAATGGTGCACGAGCGCCGTCGAGGCTCCGGCACGCATCGCGACGCGGGCGATGCGGACGTCGTCGATGCCCTCGGCCGCGACCAGGTCGCAGGCGGCCTCGAGGATCCGCTCGCGGGCGTCGGACTCGGGCACGGCGCGAGCCTAGATGCTCGCCGGGGCGAAGTCGACCGGCTCGCCCTGGTCGATCAGCAGCGCCGCGGCGGCGTTCCTTCCGTTGAGGGCGATCACGCTGCCGGCCGGGTGGGTGGCGGCGCCGCAGAGGTAGAGCCCGGGCACCGGGGTCCGCGCCGGCAGCCGCCCCTCCCACATCTGGTCCGGCGTCACCTCCCCCTGGAAGATGTTGCCGCCGGTGAGCCCGATGCGGCTCTCGATGTCGGGCGGGCCGAGCACCTCGGAGTCCTCGAGGCAGTCGGCGAAGTCCGGCGCGAAGCGGCTGATGAGGCCGATGAACTGCCGCTCGACCTCGTCCCGCCGGCTGTCCCAGTCGCCCTCGGCGAGGTCGTACGGCGCGTATTGGCCGAAGACGCTCATCAGGTGCTTGCCGGGCGGCGCCGGGCTCTTGTCGTAGCCGGTCTGGATGTAGATCTCGCCGAAGCCGACCGCCGGCTCGCCGGCGTCGCAGCGTTCGAAGGCCCGCTGCGCCTCCTCGACGCCGCCGGTGACGTCGACCGTCGCCCGCGCCGGCCATTCCTCTCCCGGCGCCGCGGTCCAGTTCGGCAGCTTCGAAAGCGCCGCGTTGTACTTGACCACCGGGCTGCGGACCTTCCAGGCCTCCAAGCGGGAGCGGAAGCCGGCGTCGAGGTCGGCCTCGCCGAGCAGCCCCAGCGCGACCTTGGGGTCGGCGTTGCAGACGACGTTGCGGGCGCGGATCTTCGTCCCGTCCTCGGTGACGACGCCCTCGCCGGGGAGGATGCGCGAGACCGGGACGCCGCAGGCCAGGGTCGCGCCGGCCTCGAGCGCGGCGTCGGCGATCGCGAAGCTGATTACCCCCATGCCCCCCTCGACGTACCCCCAGACCGGCCCCTGGCCCTCGAGATCGCCCTGGTAGTGCATCAGTTTGATCGAGGCGGTGCCCGGCTCGCGCGGGCCGCCCCAGGTGCCGATCACGCCCTGGCCGAACAGCGCGTCCTTCAGCCGCTGGTCGCCGAGGTATTCGTCGAGGACGTCGGCGATCGACGCCTCGAAGAGGAGGTCGATCATCTCTTGCTCGCCGTGCAGCATCTCCTCCAGCTCGGGGCGGGTCGGGGTGTCGCCCACCCAGGAGTCGCGGGCGCCGGTGCGCAGCCGCTTGCGGGCCTCGTCGAAGAGCTCCTCGTAGGCCCAGTAGCCCTCGATGTCCTTCTTCGAGATCCCCATCTCCTCGAGGTTCGCCTGGGTGCGGGCGTCGTCCAGCCACTGGCCGAACGAGGTGCCGTCGTCGAACGGGACCCAGAGGTTCGGGTCGGCGACGAAGACACGAAGGCCACGGCGGCGCAGGTCCAGCTCGCGGATCACGAGCTCGTCGAGGAGGCCAACCACGTAGGCGCAGGGGCTGACGACGAAGCGGTCGTCGCCGAAGGGGCGCTCGAGGGTGCAGGCGCCGCCGAGCCGCTCGCGGCGCTCGAGCACGAGCACGCTGCGCCCCGCCCTGGCGAGGTAAGCGGCGGCGGTGAGGCCGTTGTGGCCGCCGCCGACGACGACGACGTCCCACTCGCGGGCGGCCAGCTCGGACAGGGGCCGCGGCAGGCCCAGCTCGCCGAGCCTGGCGGCGACGCCGCTCACGCGACCGCGTCCTCGCGCAGGCCTTCGCGGTAGCGGGCGGCCACCATCGCGTCGAAGGCGTGGACATCGCCTTCCTCGGCCGAGTAGCGGCCGGCGCTGTAGCCGCTCGAGGCCACCCCGAGCTGGGTGATCTCGCAGACGTGCCAGTCCTGGCGGTTCGTCTGGTCCCAGAAGCGCACCGCGTCGCCGGGGTCGAAGCCGGGCTCGGCGATCGTCGCCGGCTCGAAGAAGAACTCACAGACCACCTCGGTGCGGCCGGGCTCACGCGGCCACAGGGTGTGCAGCATCGCGTAGTCGGGATGGAGCGAGACCAGCGCGTTGGGGAAGAGCGCGAAGTAGAGGATGTTGCGCAGGTCGGACTCGCCGAGGCTCCGGATCGGCGGCCGGGTGGCGTGCCCCCCCTCCTTCGCCATCGTCTCCGCCCCCTCGTTGAGGGTCATCGAGCCGCCGCACCAGGCGCCGGCGCCGTAGTAGCCCTCGCCGCTCATGTAGTCGCTGA
>JBLNAC010000263.1:0-5287 GCA_050259155.1 Syntrophothermus sp. | reverse complement strand
GCGGCAGAACGTGCGGGGAATGGACAGGGCCGCGATGCGCGAGCGCCGGCGCCAGCGCTGGATCGACCGGGCCGAACGGGCGAGGGACGCCTTCGGCCTCGTCTTCGCGCTGGTGATCCTCAGCTACGTCCTCTCCTCGCTGCTCGCCAACCGCGGCTGGCCGTCGGTCGTCATCTGCCTCATCACCAGCGTCACCTCGGTGGTCGCGCTGGTCAGCTCGCACGTCCCGCACCAGCGGGTTCGCCTCGCGATCGCCGTCTCTGCGATCTCGATCCTGTTCGCGGTGGTGGGCGCGATCACCGGCGGCAGAATCTGGCTCAACCTCGCCTCGCTGCTGCAGATCCTGCTGCTGACCGCGGCGATGGCGGCCGTGCTCGTGCGGGTCGTCTCGACGCCCGAGGTGAGCTCGCGGACGATCCTCGGCGCGCTCAGCGTCTACGCCGTGCTGGGTCTCCTCTTCACCTACGTGTACGCCGTGGTCGACCGCCTCCAGGGAGGGCCCTTCTTCGAAGAGGTCGCGCACCCGAAGGGCGGTGACTTCCTCTTCTTCAGCTACACGACGCTGACCACGACCGGGTACGGCAACCTGGTGCCCGGCGGCCAGCCGGGCCGCATGATCAGCGGCCTGGAGATGATGCTCGGCCAGATCTTCCTGGTCACCCTGGTCGCCGGACTGGTCGCGATGTGGAGACCGGGCCAGGGGGTGCGCAAGCGCCTCGAGCAGCGCGGGCGCGAGCCCGAAGGCGGCCCCGACTAGCCGGCGAGCGCCGCCTCCATCTCGGCCAGCTGCGCCTCGATCCCGCTCGAGATCCCGTCGCAGATCTGGTGGACGCCGGGGTCGGCGATCCGGTAGATCGAGCTGGTGCCGCGCTTGCTGCGGGCGACGAAGCCCTCTGCCAGCAGCGCGCCGAGGTGCTTGGAGACGTTCTGCTGGGAGCCCCTGACCGCTTCGGCGATCTCCCCCACCGACGCCTCGTCGGTGCGGCGCAGGAAATCGAGGATCCGCAGCCGCGTCGGATCCGAGAGGGCGCGGAAGCGGCGCGCGATCAGCTCGGCGGCATCGGGTGTCAGCGGGCTCCTTCTCACCGTGCTATCGTACCATCTACAACTGTTTAGTTGTGAAGTTGTGCATTTGTGAATGTGAGAAGGAGATGATGATGGACGCGACCCTCGCACACCCCGGAGCCGCCGCCCAGGAGCCGCGGCGCCGGGCCCAGAAGTGGCCGCTGGAGCGGATCCTGTTCGCGCTGGCGGGAACGATGACCGGCCTCAGCGCGCTGCTCGCGGCCTTCGTCAGCCCCTGGTTCTTGCTGCTGACCGGCTTCGTCGCCGTCAACCAGCTCCTCTTCGCGAGCATCCGCCACTGCGGCGCCTCGCTGATCCTCGAGCACGTCTTCGGCGTCGAGCGGAGCACGGGCCGATGAGCGCGCTGGGACCGATCGGGCGCCTCGGCCACTTCGCCGCCACCCACACCCGCGCCGTCTTCGCCACCTGGATCGTGATTTCGGTCGCCCTCGGCTTCTTCGCGCCGCGGGTCGAGACCGCCCTCTCCGGCGCCGGCTGGGAAGCCAACGGCTCGGAGTCGGTCAAGGTCCGCGAACAGATCGACAAGAGCTTCGGCGGCGCTGGCGGCTATGCGATCCAGGTTGCCGTCCACTCAAACGAAATGACGGCCTCCGACCCGGCCTTCCGCCAGACGGTCGCCAGGGTCGAAAGGACGCTCGCGGCCGACTCCGCGGTGCGCGCGGTGGTGCCGCCCCGGCCCGGGTCGACGGTCTCGCGCGACGGTCACACCGTGATCGTCGTCGGCACCGCGGCGGAAGAACCCAACGAAATGGTCGCCGCCGCGGACAACCTCAAGGGCGAAGTCGCCGCGGCCGCCGCGCCGGGCGTCGAAGCGAACCTGACCGGCGCCGCTGGCATGTGGTCGGACTTCAACGAAGCCAACCGCGAAGCGATGATGAAGTCGGAGTTCTACTCGTGGCCCGTGACCCTGGCGATCCTCGTGCTCGCCTTCGGATCGCTGGTCGCCGCGGGCCTGCCGCTGCTGCTGACGATCGCCGGGCTGGTCGCCTCGGCGGGCATCCTCTACCTCGGCACCCTGCTGTTCCCGATCTCGATCTGGGCGATGAACTTCGCCCTGATGTTCGCCCTGGCGCTCGGGATCGACTACGCGCTCTTCGTCGTGATGCGGTTCCGCAACGCGCTCTTCGGCCAGCGCCACGACCCGGTGCGGGCAGTGGCCGAGACGATGGATACCGCCGGTAAGGCGGTCCTCTTCTCGGGGATGACGGTGCTGATCTCGCTGACGGCCGTGATGCTGGTGCCGAGCCCCGCCTTCCAGTCGATGTCGCTGGGGATCATGATCTCGGTGATCTTCGTCCTGGCGGCGACGATGACCCTGCTGCCGGCGGTGCTGGCGAAGCTGGGACCGCGGGTCGACAAGCTCTCCCTGCCATGGGCACATTCCGGCGATCACCGCTCGCCGGCCTTCGCCCGCTGGGGGGAACGGCTGTGGCGGCGGCCGCTGCTGTTCGGCGGCCTCGCGCTGGCGGTCCTCGTCGGGCTGGCGATCCCGGTCCTCAGCCTGCAGACGGGGATGCCGTCGATCAAGGTCGTCCCCAAGGAAGACCCCTCGCGCGTCGGCTACCGCCAGATCAGCTCGGCCTTCGGCCCCGGCACGCCCGGCACCCTGCAGGTCACCGCGCCGGCCGCGCAGGCGCGGGCGACGAGCGCCGCGCTGGCGGGCGACCCCGGCATCGCGGTCGTCGCGCCGCCGGTGCGCGGCGGCGAAGGGCTGGTCCTGATCCAGGCCGTCCCCACCGCCGGGCCCTCGACCGACGCCGCCAAGGCCACCGTCGACCGCCTGCGCGCCGAGCTGCCGTCCGCGGCCCTGGTGGGCGGCCCCTCGGTCGAAAACCACGACCTCGAAGAAGCGCTGGCGGCGAGGACGCCCGTGGCGATCGGCGTTGTCCTCGCGCTCGGCTTCCTGCTGCTGCTGGTCGCCTTCCAGGCACCGCTGGTGGCGGCGATCGGCGTCCTTGCCAACCTGCTGTCGACCGGCGCCGCCTTCGGCGTCGCGAAGCTGATCTTCCAGGACGGCCACCTGTCCGGGCTGCTCGGCTTCGAATCGCAGGGCTTCCTCGACGCCTGGGGGCCGATCTTCTTCTTCGCGATGATCTTCGCGATCGCGATGGACTACACGGTCTTCCTGCTCTCCTCCGCGCGCGAGCACTGGGAAGAGTCGGAAGATCCGAAGGAGGCGATGGTCGGCGGGCTCGCGCACTCCGGCCGGGTGATCCTCGCCGCCGGCGCGGTGATGGTGGCGGTGTTCTTCACCTTCGCCCTCTCCGGCCCGCTGCCGCCGAAGGAGATGGGGACGATCCTCGGCGTCGCCGTCCTGCTCGACACGTTCCTGGTCCGGCTGCTGCTGCTGCCGGTGTTCCTGCGGCTGGCCGGAAGGGCGGCGTGGTATCTGCCGGCGTGGCTCGACCGGATCCTGCCCGACGTGCACTTCGGCCACGGCGGGCCGAAAGCGGCGAAGCCGGCAGAAGAGGAGGCCGAGGCCGAGGGCAGCCGGAAGCCGGCCGGCATCGCCGCCGGCTGAGCTACTCCGAGAGCTCGACGCGTTCGATCGTCTGCGGCTCCAGCGGGCGGTCGGACGCGTCGGTCGGCGTCGACTCGATCGCGTCGACGACGTCCATCCCCTCGATCACCTCGCCGAAGACGGTGTGCTTGCCGTCCAGCCACGGGGCCGAGCCGGTGGTGACGATGAAGAACTGCGAGCCGTTGGTGTCGGGACCGGCGTTGGCCATGGCGACGGCGCCGCGGACGACCTTGTGGTCGTTGATCTCGTCCTCGAACGTATAGCCGGGGCCGCCGCGGCCGGTCCCCTCCGGGCAGCCCCCCTGGATCATGAAGTCGGGAATGACGCGGTGGAAGACGAGCGTGTCGTAGAAGCCGTCGGCGGAGAGCTTGCGGAAGTTGTCGACGGTCTTCGGCGCGTCGCCGTCGTGCAGCTCGAGCACGATCGCCCCGGCGCTGGTGTGGAGGGTTGCCTGCGACATCGGGCACCAACCCTACCGGTCGTCGACGCGGACCGTGAGCGGCGCCGAGGAGCCCGGCGCGTACGGCCAGCGCTCCTCGCTGAGCGCTGTCGCCCGCAGCCGGATCTCGGTCGGGCCGCTGACGTAGCGAAAGCGATAGTGGGCGCGGAAGCGGCCGGCGTGATCGCTGCGGGTGACGAGGATCGGCCGCCAGCGACCGGTGGCCGCCTCGCGGTACTGGATCGCGACCAGCTTGCCGCGGCGCGGGATCGGCGCGCCGCGCCCGGCCACCCGTCCGCGCAGGCGGACCGCCTGCCCGGTGCGGAGGGTGCGCGGCACGGCCCTCAGCGTGACGCCGGAGCGGACCCGCAGCAGGAGCCCCGGCCGCGTCGCCGCGGCGAGGCCTGGCTCGCCGGGAAAGGAGACGGTGACCCGCCGCGAGGGCCCGGGCGGCAGCTCGAGCTCGAAGCCGCCGTGGGGTCCGGTGCGGATCGAGACGGCGACGGCGTCGCCGAGGGCTCCCCGCGAGGGACGGGAGACCACGCGAAGCTCGCGGCCGGCGAGGCCGCCGCCGTCGGCGCGGAGCAGACGCCCGCGGAGGACCGCCGCGCCGTCGAAGGGCACCGCGAGCCGCTCGGCGCCCGATTCGGGCCCTCGGGCGGCGCCGCGACCGCCGCGCGTGAGGCGCGCGAACAGGCGCGTCCTCGCCGCCGGGGGCGGCAGCGGCACTCGCACCGTCATCCGCGTGCCGTCGGCGCGGAGGGTGGTCGAGGCGGAATTGCCGGCGGCGTCGACGGCATCGGCTCGGAAGAGATACGTGCCCGGGTCGAGCCCGGGCAGCGGGGCGAGGAGCCTGGCGCCGCCGGCCGCCTCGGCGAGCAGCTTCGTCGGCAGCTCCGTCCAGTCTCGGGCGTCGGCGCGCCGGTAGAGGAGGCGGCCCGACGCGGGGCCGGAGAGGCCGTCGGCTACGGTCGCCTCCAGCTGCGCGGGGGCGGAGTCGTCGGCGCCGGGCGCGAAGGCTACGGCCGGCGGCTGGTCGTCGAACCGCAGCGACACCTCGACCGCGTTCGCCACGCTCTCGTTGGCGGCCTCGTCGCGGAGCCACACCCGCAGGGTGAAGGCCCCGGGGCCCGGTACCGAGATCCCCCCCAGCGCGGCGATCCCGGTGCCGGCCGCGGAGTGGACGCCGCTGTCGTAGCCGCCCGGACCGGTCAGGCGCCACAGCGCCGCTGCGATGGGGC
>JBLNAC010000262.1:0-2770 GCA_050259155.1 Syntrophothermus sp. | reverse complement strand
GAGGCTGCGGCGGGATGGGCGGAGTGGACGCCGGCGACGTCGATGCCCAGGTCCTCGGCGACGTCCTCGTAGAAGCCGTCCTCGCCCTGAAGGAGCTGCTCGACGCGGCGCAGGAAGGCGCCCGACTCGGCTCCCTGGATCACCCGGTGGTCGTAGGTCGACGTCAGCGTCATCACCTTCGAGACGCCGAGCTGCCGCAGGCGCTCGGGTGAGGCGTGCGCCCACTCCGGCGGGTAGGCGATGGAGCCGGTGGCGATGATCGCGCTCTGCCCGGAGAGCAGCCGCGGCACGGAGGCCATCGTGCCGATGCCGCCGGGGTTGGTGAGCGAGATGTTGGTGCCGAGGAAGTCGTCGGCGGTGAGCTTGTTCTCCCGCGTCTTCGCGATCAGCTCCTCGTAGTGGGAGTGGAAGGCGGCGAAGTCGAGGCCCTCGGCGCCCTTGATCGCCGGGACCATCAGGCCGTGGGAGCCGTCCTTGCGCTCGACGTCGACGGCGATGCCGAGGTTGACGGGGGACCCCTCGATCGCGAACGGCTTGCCGTCGCGCTCCTCGTAGGTCCGCACCATGACCGGGAAGTCCTTGACCGCCTGGGTGATCGCCCAGGCGACCAGGTGGGTGAAGGAGACCTTCAGCCCGCGCTCCTTCAGCACCGCGTTGATCGCCTTGCGCTTGGCGTCGAGGACGTCGACGGCGATCGTCCGGAACGAGGTCGCCGTCGGCACGGCGCGGCTCTCGTCCATGGCCTTGGCGAGCATCGCCGCCGGGCCGCGCAGGTGCTTCGCTTCACCCGCCGCCTTGAGCGCGGCCGCGCCGCCGTCGCCCGCCCCGGCGGCCAGCACATCGTCCTTCGTGACCTTCGCACCGAGTCCGGTGCCACTGACCGAGCTGAGATCGACCCCGGTGGCCGCCGCCACCCTGCGCGCCACGGGAGTCGCTTTCACGTCCGCCCCGTTGCCGGAGGCGCCGTTGGCGCCGGCGGGCTGCACAGCGGTCCCCGGCGCGGGTGGCGCGTATGTGCACACCGCGCCCGCAGCGTCGTCCAGCGTGGCCGAGGTGTCCTCATCGGCGACAGGACCCGCGCCCTGACGGTCATGTCCTTCGCTGTCTCCGGCCTCCATCTCGGCCAACGGAGATCCGACCGGCACCTCGTCGTCGACCTGCGCCAGCAGCTTCGTGATCACGCCAGCCGTCGGGGCGGGGACCTCGGCGTCGACCTTGTCGGTCGAGACCTCGACGACGGTGTCGCCCTCCTTGACGAAATCCCCCTCGGCGACGTGCCACTCGAGAACGATGCCCTCGGTCACCGACTCGCCCATCTCGGGCATCGTTATCTGCACGGTGGCCGTCTCTGGCATTTCTCCGCCTAAGTCTAGGGAGACGGTGCGCGCGGGTCCCGCGGCGAGATACCCTGCTCTTGGATGAGCTACTTCGTCACCGGCGCGACCGGCTTCATCGGCCGCAACCTGGTCGAGCGCCTGCTGCAGCGGGAGGGCACGATCTACGCGCTCGTCCGCGCCGGCTCGCGCGGGAGGCTGGAGGAGCTGCGAACCGGCTGGGGCGCCGACGGGGCCCGGGTGGTGCCCGTCGCGGGCGACCTGACCCGGGCCGGGCTCGGGGTCTCCGAGGAGGACATGGTCGAGATGCGGGGCGAGATCGACCACTTCTTCCACCTGGCCGCGATCTACGACATCACCGCCGACGCCGAGACGCAGGAGGCCGCCAACGTCGAGGGCACGCGGCACGCGCTGGAGCTTGCGGGGGCGCTCGACGCCGGCTGCTTCCACCAGGTCAGCTCGATCGCGGCGGCCGGTCTCTACAAGGGCGAGTGGAGGGAGGACATGTTCGAGGAGGCCGAACGCCTCGACACCAACCCCTACTTCCGCACCAAGCACGAGTCCGAGCGGCTCGTGCGCGAATACGGCCGGCCCTGGCGCGTCTACCGGCCGGGGATCGTCGTCGGCGACTCCCGCACCGGGGAGATCGACAAGATCGACGGGCCCTACTACTTCTTCAAGGCGCTGCAGCGGGCCCGCCGCGTCCTTCCCGGCTGGCTGCCGACGGTCGGGATCGAGGGCGGCGAGATCAACATCGTCCCGGTCGACTTCGTCGCCGCGGCGATCGACCACATCGCGCACCAGCCCGATCTCGACGGCCGCGCCTTCCATCTCACCGATCCGCACCCGAAGACGGCCGGCCAGGTGCTCAACCTGTTCGCCAGGGCGGCCGACGCGCCGCAGATGACGTTCCGGCTCGAGAGCGGCCTGACCGAGCCGGCGACGGGCGCGGTGCGGGGGCTGCTCGGCATCCTCCCGCCGGCGAAGCGGCTGACGAAGGCCGCCCTGGACCGGGTCGGCCTGCCCGCCTCCGTCCTCGCCTACGTCGACTACCCGACCCACTTCGACTCCAGCGGCGCCCAGGAAGCGCTCGAGGGCTCGGGGATCGAGGTGCCGCCGCTGGAGAGCTACGCGCCCCGCATCTGGGACTACTGGGAGCGGAACCTCGATCCCGATCTCTTCCGCGACCGCTCGCTCTCGGGCGCGGTGAGGGGGAAGGTCGTCCTCATCACCGGCGCCTCCTCGGGAATCGGCAAAGCGACCGCCGTCAAGGTCGCGGACGCCGGCGCGACGGTGCTGCTCGTCGCCCGCTCGGTCGACAAGCTGGAGGCGACCAAGGCCGAGATCGTCGCCGCCGGGGGCACCGCACACATCCACCAGTGCGACATGGCCGACATCGAGGACATCGAGCGGATGGCCGAGGAGGTGCTCGCCTA
>JBLNAC010000261.1:0-5972 GCA_050259155.1 Syntrophothermus sp. | reverse complement strand
CCGCCTGGTCCATCTCCTCGGGCCCGAAGGCAAGCGGCTGCCTGTAGTGCCCAGAGGTCAGGTAGGCCACCACGGCCTCGCGCCCGTAGCGATCGAGCGCCTCGGACAGCTGGAAGATGTTGCCCTCGGATTTCGACATCTTCGCCGCATCGGACTCGACCATCCCGTTGTGCATCCAGATGCGGGCGAACGCGCGGCCGGCCGCCTCCGACTGGGCGATCTCGTTCTCGTGATGGGGGAAGACGAGGTCCGCGCCGCCGCCGTGGATCGCGAACTCGGCGCCGAGCTCCTGCTCGGCCATCACCGAGCACTCGATGTGCCAGGCGGGCCGCCCCGGCCCCCACGGCGAGTCCCACCGGGTGTCCTCACCCGGCTTGTGGGCTTTCCACAGGGCGAAGTCGAGCGGATCCTCCTTGAGCGAGGACGAGCCGGCCTCCTCGCCCTGGTCCATGTCCTCGGGGCGTCGATTGGAGAGCTTGCCGTAGCCGTCGAAGCTGCGGACGCGGAAGTAGACGTCGCCGCCCGCCTCGTAGGCGTGGCCGCGCCGGACCAGCTCCTCGATCAGGGCGACGATGCCGCCGATCGTCGCCGTCGCCCGCGGCTCGGCGTCGGGGCGGCCGAGGTCGAGGCGGTCCGTGTCCGCCAGGTAGGCCGCCGTCATCCGCCTCGCGTACTCGGCCGACGCCTCGCCCGCCTGTGCGGCAGCCGCGTAGATCTTGTCGTTGACGTCGGTGACGTTGACGACGAGCTTCACGTCGTAGCCCTCCGAGCGCAGGAAGCGCGCGAGGAGAGAGAAGACGACGAAGGGACGGGCGTTGCCGATGTGGATGCGGCCGTAGACGGTCGGGCCACAGGCGTAGATGCCGACCTGCCGGTCGCGATCGAGGGTTCGCACCTCGCCACTCAGCGTGTCCCTGACTCGCACCTCGCGCATCGCGCGGCTGAGGCTCGATCCCCGCGGCCTAGAAGGTCCGGTAACCGCTGCCCGGCACCGGCTTGGCGTCGCCGCTCCGCAGCCAGGACGGGGCCATCTCCTCGGCGGCGGCGAGGGCCTCGCGCTTGGCCTTGCTCGCGGTCGCCTTGATCTCGCCCTCGCTCGCCTCGCGGACCCTCTCCTCGCGCCGCTGCGCCTGGACGCGGATCCTGTCGGACTCGGCCTTGAGCTGCTCCTCGGCGCGGGCGCGGGCGGTCTCTTCGGCGTTGCGCTCGACCCGTTCGATCAGCTTCCTGACGCTCTGCTCGGCCTCGCGTCGGACCTCCTCGGTCCCCTCCATCACCCGGCGCTCGATCTCGGTCTCGAGCCGCACCGCCGCCTCGTGGGCCTGCTCGGCGGCGGCTTCGGCTTCGGCCGCGCGCTGCTCGGCGGCGGCGATGCGGCGGTCGGCCTCGGCGGCGATCGCCGCCCTCGCCTCCTCCACGCGACGTTCGACCTCGCTCTCCACCTCCGCCCGGGCCTGGGCGACCGTCCGCTCGGCGCCGCGCCGCGCCGCCAGGATCGCCTTGTCCGCCTCCTCGCGAGCCTTCGCGGCCCTGGCTGCGATCCCCTCGCGCTCGGCCTCGGTCCGCTGCCGAAGGTCCTCGAATGACTTCTCGGCGCGGTCGCGCGCCTTGGCCGCGGCCGCGGCCTCCGCCTCCGCCCTGCGGCGGCCCTCGCGCTCGGCGCCAACGCGCTCCCGCGCCTGCGCGGAGAAGCCCTTGACCGTCTCCAGCGCCCGCTGCTTCAGCTCCTCGCGAACCCGCTCGGTGCGCGCCTCGGCGGCGGCCACCCGCAGCTCGCTGACCCTGACCCACTCCAGCGCCTGCTCGGCGACGCCCCGCATGGTCCGCGACGCGTCGCCGACCGCCTTCAGCTGCCTAGCCGGATCGCTCATCCAGGCGCTCAACCTACCCGGTCAGTCGGATCCCTGTGCATGCCGCTCCCGCAACTCGCGCTTTAAGACCTTCCCCGTCGCGTTGCGCGGCAGCTCGGGGAGGAACTCGACCTCGCGCGGGGCCTTGTAGCCGGCCAGATTGGCCTTGACGTGGGTGGTCAGCTCCTCGGCGCTGAGCTCCGCGCCGTCGCGCAGGACCACGTAGGCCTTGAGCCGCTGGCCGAAGTGCTCGTCGTCGACTCCGATCACCGCGGCCTCGAGGACCCCGTCGAGGTCGGCGAGCAGGTCCTCGACCTCGCGCGGAAAGACGTTCTCGCCGCCGGAGACGATCATCTCGTCGTCGCGGCCGTCGACGAAGAGCCGGCCGTCGGCATCGAGATGGCCGACGTCGCCGGTCGAGAGCAGGCCGTCGATCGACTCCTTGCCGCCGCCGCCCGTGTAGCCCTCGAACGACATCCCGTTGCCCGCGAAGATGCGCCCGACGCTGCCCTGGGGGACCTCCCTCCCCTCCTCGTCGAGCAGGCGCAGCTGGGTGCCCCGCGGGGGTCGGCCCGCGGTTCCCGGCGCGGCGCGCAGGTCCTCCGGAGTGGCGACGGTCACGTAGGAGACCTCCGTGGAGCCGTAGAGGTTGTACACGTTGTCGCCGAACCGGTCCATCCAGGCCAGGGCCAGCTCACCGGGAAGGACCGAGCCCGAGACGGCGGTGATCCGCAGCGAGGAGAGGTCGTAGCGATCGAGCACCTCGGCCGGCAGCTGCATGATGCGCTGGATCATGACCGGCACGACCGCGAGCACCCGTGCGCGGCTGCGCTGCACCGCGCGCAGAGTGTCCTCGGGGTCGAAGCGCCGCCGCAGGACCATCGTCGACGCGGTTGGCAGGCCGATGATGAAGTGGAACAGCCCCCACGAGTGGAAGAGCGGCGAGGCGATCATCATCGTCTCGCCGCTGCGATAGGGGATCTTGTCGATCAGGGAGACGATCGTCAGCAGCCCGTCGGGGCTCGTCCGCTGCGCCCCCTTCGGCGTGCCGGTGGTGCCGGAGGTGAGCACGATGAAGCGGGGCTTCTCCGAAGGCGGCTTCCGGTCCGACTCGTCTCCCTCGCGGATCAGCGCCTCGACGGTAGTCGCGCCGGCGGGCGGCTCGCCGCCGGTCCAGGCGACCAGGCGCGCGACGGAGGGATCGACGCCGTCGAGCAGGCGGGTGAACTCGTCGTCGTGGATCAGGACCCTCGGTCCCTCCCGGCGCGTGACGTCGGCCAGCTGCGGGCCCGCGAACATCGTGTTCAGGTAGAGCGCGCTGGCACCCAGCTTGGCCGAGGCCAGCGTCGCCTCCATGAAGCCGCGGTGGTTGCGGCACATGATCCCGACGCCGTCGCCGGCCTCGACCCCGTAACGGTCGCGGAGCGCGCTCGCCAGAGCGTTGGAGCGGCGGTGCAGTCGTTCCCAGGTGAGCGAGCCGCGTTCGTCGATGACCGCGATCTCATGCGGGTGGTGGATCGCGGCGGTCGTGACCCCGGTCGCCGGCGAGGCGCCCCAGCGCAGGAACGCCGAGGCGGCCCGCAGGGCCTTGTCGGGGCGCATCGGACCGATGATCCCGGCGTCGCGCAGCACCTTCACCTCGAAGGCGGCGTCTGCCAGGGAGCTCCTCAGGGTCGACGGTGTCGGGCTCGCATCGGCCATCGATCGGTGAAGCCTATTCGCTCTCGAGCAGGGCGACCGCGACGCACGCGATCCCCTCGCCGCGGCCGATCCAGCCCATCCCCTCGTTGCTCGTCGCCTTGACGCTGACCCGGGCTCCGGTCGCCTGGGCGAGGATCCGCTCCATCTCGGGCCGGTAGGGGCCGAGGCGCGGCCGCTCGCAGATCAGCGTCGCGTCGATGTTCTCCACCGCCGCCGGCAGGGCCCCGATCACGATCCGCAGCAGGTCGATCGAGTCGGCGTCGCGCCAGCGCTCGTCCTCGGCGGGGAACATCGTCCCGATGTCGCCCTCGCCGGCGGCGCCGAGCAGCGCGTCGATCACCGCGTGGGTGAGCACGTCGGCGTCCGAGTGGCCGCTGAGGCCCTCGTCGTGCTCGATCTCGACGCCGCCGAGGACCAGCCTGCGCCCGGCCGCGAAGCGGTGGCTGTCGTAGCCGATTCCTACCATCTGCCGATTCTCCCGCGGCCTCCGCCCGCCGTCTACCCGACCCGGCTTCCCAGCGGCGCCAGCGTCCTGCGGCGGCCCTCGAAGACGCAGATCTCGTCGACTCCGAGGTCGCGGAGGAACTCGACCGCCCGGTCGTAGCCGAACCCGACCTGCTCCGGCAGGTGGGCGTCGGAGGAGAGGGCGAAGACGGCGCCCGCCTCGACGCACATCGCGGCGAAGTCGCGGGACGGATAGATCTCGCCGACCGGCTTGCGCAGCCCGGCGGTCGAGACCTCCACCGCGACCCCGCTCTCGGCGATCGCGGCGACGGCGGGCTCGTAGAAGGCGCTCAGGTCGCGGTCCGGCAGGGGCCGCGCCCGTCCCCAAACCTTGACCAGGTCGGGGTGGGCGAGGATGTCGTAGAGGCCGGAGCGGGCGCAGGCGGCGAGCGCCTCGAAATAGCGGCGCCAGATCTCGTCGGCGTCGGCGCTCCCCTCCCAGACGTCGAAGCCGTCGTGGTCGACCGCCGCGTCGCCCTCGCCGACGAAATGGACGGAGCCGACCACGTAGTCGAGCTGCCGCGCCCCCAGCAGGGCCTCGATCCGCTCCTCCGCCCCGGGAATGTAGTCGCACTCGAGCCCGAGCTTGAGCGGCGTCGAGCGGACGAACTCGCAGTAGGCATCGAGGTCGTCGTGGGCGTTTTCGAGCCAGAGCGGGTGGCGCCAGAGGTCGAGCGCCTGCCGGAAGCGGTAGACGTGCTCGGAGACGCCGAGCTCCTCCACCCCCGCGGCCGCGGCGGCATCCAGATAGCGGTCGACGTTGGCGGCGCTGTAGTACTCCTCGGCGGCGGCGTCGGCGTCGTCGGGACGCAGGTGGAGGTGGTAGTCGGTCAGCATGCCCCCGAGACTAGGACAAGGCGCCGTCCGCCGGCCCGCCGCCACCCGGCGCCGGCGGCCGCTCCTAGACTGCGGCGCCGATGGCCCGCCAGCTCCTGATCCTCGCCCTCGCCTTCCTCGGCGGAGCTGTGCTCGCGCTGGCGCTGGGGGCCGCGAACCTCGGCACCGCGCTCGGCGTCGGCCAGCTGACCTTCGTCCTCGCGCTCGTCTGGGTCCTGCTCGCCGACCGGCCGCGCGGGCGAGGCGAGGCCCGGTCGCCCAGCAGCAGCTCGACGATCCGGAGGTCGAGCGGCGTCGTCACCTTCACGTTGGGCGCCTCGCAGGGGTGGATGAGAACGATCCCGCCATCCCGCTCGACGAGCATCGCCTCGTCCGTGGCCGCATCGCGGGTCGCGTCGTCGACCCCGAACGCCGCGCGCAGCGACGCCGTCCGGAACACCTGGGGCGTCTGCGCTCCCCACAGCTCGCCGCGGTCGAGGGTCTCCCCGGCGACGAGTCCTGCGTTCGCCCCGTATTTCGTGGTCAACGTAGCGCTCGGTCGCGCCCGCGGCGCGGAACGCTTGATCGTGTCGGTCAGCGGGGCGGCGGCGATCACGCCGGACGCTTCGGGATCGGCCTCAAGATCGGCGATGAGTGCTTCGAGCAGCGCCGGGGTCAGCAGCGGCCGGGCGGCGTCGTGGATCGCCACCAGCTCGGTGCCGACAGCGGCGAGCGCGTTGGCCACCGACTCGGCCCGGGTGGCGCCGCCGGCGACGACCGCGACGTCGGGATGCGCCGCGACCAGATCCCCGACGTGCCCAGGGGGCGCCGCGACGACGATCGAGCGAACCGCGGGGCAGGCGCCGCAGGCGTCCAGGGACCAGTCGAGCATCGGCCGGCCGGCCACCGGCACGAACGCCTTCGGGCCGCCGGCTCCGAGGCGCTCCCCGGAGCCGGCCGCCGCGATGACGGCAGTGGCTGCAGCGGTGCTACGCCGTGGTGGCGAAACGCTCCTCCAGCAGGCCGTCGAGGTATTCCTCCGCGCCCTCCTCGTCCTTGTCGAGCGCGTACATGAACTCCGAGGCGAGGATCTTCTTGGCC
>JBLNAC010000260.1:0-4061 GCA_050259155.1 Syntrophothermus sp. | reverse complement strand
TGCCGCCCAGCGAAATCACGGCGACCTCGGTCGTGCCGCCGCCGATGTCGACGATCATGCTGCCCCTTGCGTCCGAGACGGGCAGGTCAGCGCCGATGGCTGCGGCAAGCGGCTCCTCGATCAGAAAGGCATCGCGGGCGCCGGCGCTGAGCGTCGCGTCGTTGACGGCCCGTTTTTCCACCTCGGTCACGCCCGAGGGCACGCAGACCACGACCCGTGGATGCGAGAAGCGGAACTTGTGGACCCGTTTTATGAAGTGGCGCAGCATCTGCTCGGTGATGTCGAAGTCGGCGATGACCCCGTCCTTCAGCGGCCGGATCGCGGTGATCGTGCCCGGCGTGCGGCCCAGCATCTGCTTCGCCTCGGCGCCCACCGCCTGCACCTCCCCGGTGCGCGAGTCGATCGCCACCACCGAGGGCTCGGAGAGCACGATGCCGCGGCCGCGGACGTAGACGAGCGTGTTCGCGGTGCCCAGGTCGACCGCCATGTCGCGGCCCCCGAGGCGGGCGAGACGACTAAAGGTGCCCATTGTCGATCAACGTGATTTGCAGCAGAGAGGCAATGAAACCAAACCCGCCTAAAGCACGAATCAGACCGCTCTGGGAGCGGTGAAGAGCGCCGGGGCGAGCTCGAAGAGGAGGCCGACCGGGAGGCCGACGACGTTCGAGACGGACCCCTCGATCCGCTCCACGAGGGTCGAGCCCAGGGTCTGGATCGCGTAGCCGCCGGACCTCCCGCGCCACTCGCCGAAGGCGACGTACCGGGCCTTTTCGGCATCCGAGAGGGGCTTGAAGACGACCGTCGTCCGTTCGACGCCGACCCGCTCGGAGCCCCCTTCGAGGACGGCCAGCCCGCTGACGACCAGGTGCGGGCGTCCCGACATCCGCTCGAGATACCCCCGCGCCTCCCGCTCGTCGGCAGGCTTGCCCAGCACCACCCCGTCCAGCACCACGTCGGTGTCGCAGGCGATCACGAGCTCGCCCCCTCGGGCGACGGCCCGCGCCTTGCGCAGCGCGTTCTCGGTCACGAGCTCGGCCGGATCGCCCTCCACCAGCTCCTCGACGCCGGGGACGACGACGTCGAACTCGACCCCGAGCTTCGCGAGGATCTCCCGCCGCTGGGGAGACCCCGACGCTAGGACAGCTCGGGGAACCAGATCGCGATCTCGCGCTCGGCCGACTCGTCGGAGTCCGAGCCGTGCACCATGTTGAAGGTCACCTCCAGCGCGAAGTCGCCGCGGATCGAGCCGGGCGCCGCCTCGACCGGGTTGGTGGCGCCGATCACCTGGCGCGCGGCGGCCACCGCTTCGGGGCCCTCGAGCACCATCGCCGCAAGCGGCCCCCCGGTGATGAACTCGACGAGCTCGCCGAAGAACGGCTTCTCGGTGTGCTCCGCGTAATGCTGATGGGCGATCGACTCGCCGGCGACCAGCGTCTTGAGGGCGACGATCCGCAGGCCCTTTCGCTCGAACCGCGCGATCACCTCGCCGGTGAGGGCGCGCTCGAAGGCGTCAGGCTTGACGAGTATCAGGGTCCGGCTCACGGCTGGGGCTCCTTTGCTCAGGGATGGGGGTCGACGGCTCCTCCGCGGCGGCTGTGCCCTTGGCCGTGGCTTTCTCAGGCGCGTCCTCGGGGGTCTTCGTGGCGCCGGCCCCGGCGCCGTCCTTGGCGCGCGCCGACGCTTTTTTCCGGCGCTGGGGCTGGCGTTTGGGCGGCGCTTCGCGCGCGACCGCGCGCTCGGGGCGCTCGCCGCGGTCGCGGGCCTCCGGCCGGCGCTCGCGTTTCGGCGCCGGGCGCCGCCGCTCGCCGAGCGCCGTCTCGCAATAGGGGCAGAGGGCCCAGCGGGGATCGACCGGCTTGCCGCAGGCCGGGCAGGGGTCCTTCAGCCGGCGCTGGCAGTTCGGGCAGCGGAGGAAGCTCTTCTCGATCTGGTATTCGCAGTTGGGGCAGGTCTGGTCCTTCAGCTGGCGCACGCGCAGCTCGGCGGCCTTGATCTCCAACTCGCGCTCGTGCGCGTCCTCGAGGTACTCGGGCGGCCGCACGATCGCGTAGACCGCGGTTCCGATGTAGGGGAAGAAGGACGCGAGGGTCGCGCAGCCGACCAGGAACGGGTCGGCGATGCGCCGCCTGGCGTCGAAGTACGTGTAGACGATCAGGGCCAGCCAGAGGACGACCAGCATCAGCACGAAAAGGGTCGCGGCCAGGTCGAGGCCGTTGCTCTTGATGCCGAAGATCGCTAGTGCCATTTGAGTCCTACCCCGCGCGAGGAGGCGGCAGTGTACTTCGCCGCATCCCTCCCGAACCCTGTAGGGCCTCGGAGCCGGGCGGGATCGGTCAGAGGAAGAGCCTTCCGAAAAGGTAGCCGACCCCGAAGAAGACGAGGATCACGATCGCGACCACGGCCGCGACCAGGCCCATCATCGAGAGCAGCTGCGAGCCGGCGCTACGGTCCACGGCGAAATCCTCGCACAGTCGCCCGGAGCGGCCTATCGGGCGGCGGCGCGGGCGCCCAGCGCGGCGCGGGCGGGAGCGATCGCGTAGTGGGAGCCCGCGACCAGGAGCGCGCCCTGCGGCGACTCTGCGGCGAGGGCGGAGGCACGCAGCAGCGCGGCTTCGAAATCGGGCTCCGCCTCGGCCTCGAGGCCCTCATCCGCGCAGATCGCGGCCAGCGCGCCCGCCGGGTGCGAGGCGGCTCCGGGTCGGCCGTGCCCGGCCAGCGCGGCGGCCGGGATCTCGGTGCAGACGACGCGGTCGAGCAGCGGCGCCAGCTCCGCGATCATCGCCGCCGCGTCCTTGTCGGCGAGGATCGCCAGGCAGGCGACCAGGCGGCGCCCGCCGACGACGGCCGGCAGGGCCTCGGCAAGGGCGGCGACGCCGGGTGGGTTGTGCGCGGCGTCGAGCAGGGTCGGAGGCGTTGCCGCGATCTGCTCGAGCCGGCCCGGCACGGCGACGCTGCGGGCGACGGCGGCGATGGCGGCGGGGTCGAGCTCGCCGAGGAACGCCTCCACCGCGGTCCTCGCGAGGGCGAAGTTGCGGCGCTGGAAGGACCCCCGCGCGCGGAGCTCGACCCCCGGCCCGGGGTCCTCGGGCGCGTGCAGCAGCAGCGCTCCTCGCTCGGCCGCCGTCCGCTCGGCGAGCGCGGCGACCTCCGGCGACACCCGCCCCAGGACGAGCGTCGTCTGGTCGCGCAGCACGGCGAGCTTCTCGGCCGCTATCTCCAGCTCGGTCTCGCCGAGCCAGTCGGTGTGGTCGAGCCCGATCGAGGTGAGGACGGTGACCCGCGAGGGGATCGTGTTGGTGGCGTCGAGCCTCCCTCCCAGCCCGGCCTCGATCGCGGCCGCCTCGACACCCGCGTTGGCGAGGGCGACGAAGGCCGCCGCGGTGGCGGCCTCGAACTGGGTCACGGCGTCGCCCTCGTCGAGCGCGCGGTCGACACCCTCGGCGGCCCGCGCGACCGCCTCCACCGCCACCGCCCAGCGGCCGGCATCGACCTCCTCCCCGCCGATCAGCGTCCGCTCCGACCAGCGCTCCGCGTGCGGCGAGACGCAGGCGCCGGCGGCGAGGCCGTGCGCTTCCAGGAGCGCCGCGGTCATCCTCGTCACCGAGGACTTGCCGTTGGTTCCGACGACGTGAATCGAGGCGAAGCGGTGCTGGGGCAGGCCGAGCGCCGTGGTCAGCAGGCGCATCCGCTCCAGCCCGAGGCGCCAGCCGACGGGCTCGAGCGAGCCCAGGTAGGCATCCGGGTCGAAGTCGGGCACGGCGGCCCCGCTAGCCGAGCTCGGCCAGCTCGGCCCGGTAGCGCTCGAGCTTGCCCCGCTCCTCCTCGACCACCTCGGCCGGGGCCTTGGCGACGAAGCCCTCGTTGCCGAGCTTGCGCTCGCCGCGCTGCACCTCGGCCCGCAGCTCCTCGCGCCGTCTCTCGAGTCGCTCGGCGACCGCCCCGGCGTCGAGCTGCTCGGAGGCGAGAACCCGCACGGGCCCGATCGCGGCGACGGGCTCGGCGGCACCCGGGGCGCCGTCGAAGGCGAAGCGGGCAAGGCGGCCGACGAACTCGGGCGGCTC
>JBLNAC010000259.1:0-2708 GCA_050259155.1 Syntrophothermus sp. | reverse complement strand
GCGGAGGCGCTCCCGGCCGCGAGGCCGCCGGCGACCTCGCCGCCGCCCTCGCTCAGCGCTCGCAGCAGCGGCAGCGGCAGCAGCAGTCCGAGCCCGTCGCGCAGGGTCGTGCGGGCCCGGTGGATGGCCTGGCGGGCCGCGCCGCCGCTGACTCCGAGCGCGGCGGCGATCTCCTCGTGGCTGAGCCCTTCCAGCTCGCGCATCACGATCGCCGCCCGCTGCCGCTCGGGCAGCGCCGCGAGGCGCCGCAGCAGGTCGGCGATCTCCTCCCGTCGCTCGGCCTCGGCGGCGGCGCTGGGGCCGCCGCCGCCCGTGGCCTCCCTCAGCTCCTCCGCCGCCGACGGCCGGTCCCGGAGGTCGTTCAGCGCCGTGTTGCGGACGATCCGGTATAGCCAGGGCCGCAGCTCGATCTCCGCCTCGGAGCCGCGCAGGGCCAGCAGCGCCTTCGAGAACGCTTCCTGGGTCACGTCCTCGGAGCGGGAGCCGACGATCGCCGCGGCGAAGCGGTCGAGTGGACGCCGGTAGCGGCGAACGATCTCCTCGAAGGCCGCCTCGTAGCCGTCTCGCACCAGCCGCACGAGCCGCCGGTCCGGCTGGGTGCGCAGCGCCGGCCCGAGCAGGACGCGGGTGGCAAGCGGTTGGGCGGTTGGAGGCGGCATTCGGGGCGGCTGCGCGCCGATATACGGCGCACGGCGTTACTTGGTTCGATCGAGCTTCTCATCGGCACAACACGGCTCCGGCGTGAGGATCACGCGCCGGGCCGAGCGGCCGCGCTCACCTCGCCAGAGCCTCGACGCCGTGCGGCTCCGGGAGGAGCTCGGGCGGGGCGATCGCCAGGTAGTGCCGGAAGGACCAGTCGACGAACCGCTTCGCGCCCATCAGCCGGATCATCGGGCCGAGCAGCCGGGGTGGCACCCGCGGCACCAGCCGCTGCGCGCGTAGCATCCACCTGAACTTCCCCTCGTGGGCGTCGTGGAAGGCGGCGTAGGCGGCGGCCGCCCGCTCGCGACTCCGCTCGCCGTCGACGACGCTGCGCAGCTCGCGTCCCAGCACGACGCCGAAATACAGGGCGGTGCGGATCCCCTCGGCGGTGAGCGGCAGGCAGTGGCCGGCGGAGTCGCCGGCGAAGAAGACGCCGCCCTCGGTGGCGCGTCGCAGCTTGTGCGGGATCCAGTTGCCCTGGTACTCGTTTGGCCGCTTGCCGAGGTCCTCGGTCAGCAGCACGGTGGTGTCCCTGACGTGGAAGCGGGGGTCGAAGGAGCCGACGCCGATTCGCAGCTCGTCGCCGGCCGGGAACGACCAGCCGTAGCCGGCGGGGACGTAACGGCGGTCGATCCAGATCTCGAGGTCCTCGCCGCCGCCGGCGGGATGGACCTCGAGCCCGCGAGAGAGCGGCGCGTCGGGGGGCTGGAAGCCGTCGCCCCGGCCGAGCACGCGCCGCCAGCCGAGCGCGTCGACGACGAGCGGCGCGGTGATCGTGCCGCGGTCGGTCTCGACGGCGATCGCCGCGTCCGCCGCGGCCGCGCCCCGGCCGGCGACCTTCGCCGTCTCGAACTCGGCGTCGCAGTCGGCCCACATCAGCTCGCAGAGCCTGCGGTAGTCGAAGGTCGAGAAGGTCCACGGGAGCCGGTAGCGCGAGGTCCCGTGGGGCGTGTGCATGACGAGCGTGTCGAAGCGCTGGCACTCGCTCTCCATCAGCCCCAGGCGCCGCAGCCACTCGGTGGGTATGCCGCAGGCGGAGGTCTGCCGCTCGCCGATCTCGTAGCGGTCGACGACGAGCACGTCGGCGCCGGACCCCGCCAGCTCGCGGGCGACGGCGAGCCCGGCGAAGCTCGCGCCGCAGATCAGCACGTCGCGACGGCCGTCCAGCGGCGTGCGCTGGTCCCCTCGCTTGGTGGCTCGGATCGGCATCCCGCCGAGGTTAACGGTGCCCCTCGGTCGGGGTCCTCCACGTCGTCCTGGGTGCGGCGCGCCGCTCTCGGGGCCTCGCTGCCGCTCGCGCCGGGCGGGGAGGCGGCGGACCGATTTCTGGCATCATGGTGCGTCCGTGTCCGCGACCGAGACCATGACTCCTGCGCCGAGCGCGACGCCCGTCGAGGGCTCCGGCGGCCTGCTGCTCAACATCGACGGCAAGATCGTCCCGAACTACGCGGCGACGATGGTCGCCTTCGAAGAGGGCGACGTCGTCAACGGCAAGGTCGTCCGCATCGACAAAGACGAGGTCCTGGTCGACATCGGCTACAAGGCCGAGGGCGTGATCCCCGCCAACGAGCTCTCGATCCGCAAGTCGGTCGACCCCCACGAAGAGGTCGAGCTGGGCGAGGAGGTCGACGCCCTGGTCCTCACCAAGGAGGACGCCGAGGGCCGCCTGATCCTCTCCAAGAAGCGCGCCCGCTTCGAGAAGGCCTGGCGCCGGATCGAGGTCGCCGCCGACTCGGGTGAGCCGGTCGAAGGCAACGTCATCGAGGTCGTCAAGGGCGGCCTCATCCTCGATCTCGGGGTGCGCGGCTTCCTGCCCGCCTCGCTGGTCGACATCCGCCGCGTCCACAACCTCGACGAGTTCCTCGGCGAGAAGCTCGAATGCAAAGTCATCGAGCTGAATCGGAGCCGCAACAACGTGGTGCTCAGCCGCCGCGCCGTGCTGGAGGAGGAGCGCCGCGAGGTTCGCCAGCGCATCCTCGACCACCTCAACGTCGGCGACGTCGTCG
>JBLNAC010000258.1:0-4925 GCA_050259155.1 Syntrophothermus sp. | reverse complement strand
GCGCTCCAGCTCGCGCTCGGGATCGGCCTCCTCACCATGGGCATCGTCAGGGGGCCCGAATGGGGGTGGGCCGACCCCCGCGCGCTGGCGGCCTTCGCCGCCGCCGCGGCGCTGGTGGCCGGCTTCCTCCGCCGCTCGGGCCGCCACAGCGCGCCGGTGATCGAGCTTTCCCTGCTTCGCGTGCGCCCCTTCGCGGTCGCCAACCTGGCGACGCTTGTGTTCTTCAGCGGATTCGGCGCGATGCTGCTGTCGGGCGTCCTCCTGCTGACCAGGGTCTGGGGCTACTCGGCGCCCGAGGCCGGCCTGGCGCTGATGCCCGCGCCCGCGACGGCGGCCGTCTTCGCGATTCCGGCCGGGCGCCTGGGCGGCGGGATCGGGCAGCGGCCGATCGCCGTTGGCGGCGCAATCGTCTTCTCCGCCGGATTCGCCTACATCCTCGCCGCGATCGAACCCCAGCCTGACTACGCCCGCGCGTTCCTGCCCGGCTCGCTGCTGGCGGGAGCGGGATTCGGCCTGGTCCTCGGGACGCTGCCGGCGGTGATCAGCTCGGCGCTGCCCCAGTCCCGGTTCGCGACAGGCACCGCCGTGCTCAGCATGGCGCGTCAGCTCGGGACCGCGATCGGGGTCGCGGTGCTGGTCGCCCTGATCGATTCCGGCTCCGGCTCGGAACCGCTGGCGGGGCTGCGTCGCGGCTGGTGGTTCTCGCTCGCCGCGGGGCTGGCGGCCGCGGCGGTCGCCTTTGCCCTGGGCCCGTCGTCAGCCGCAGGACTTCCCCTCCCACGACTCCCTGCCCTCGTGGACGGCCACGCCGGCGATCCCGAGGGCGACCACGGGGTCGAGCCACCACGCTCCGAACATCGAGTTCGCGAGTAGGCCGGCCAGTACGCCGGCGGCGAGGTAGGCGCAGAGCAGGTTCTGCTTTCCCTCGCCCGCCGTCGCCGAGGAGCCGAGCCGGGTGCCGAGGCGCTGCTTCGCGACGCCGAGCCCCGGCATCAGGAGGACAGAGAGGGTCACGAGCACGATCCCGACGACGCTCGTCCCGGGATGGGCGCGCTGGACGAGCGTCGAGATGGCCTGGAGGGCGACGTACGGGGCGAGGAGGAAGAAGCTGAGCGCCACGAGCTTCTGGGCGCGCTCCTCGGCGCGATGGGAGAGGGCGCGCTTCTCCGCGAAGCGCCAGACGATGATCACGCTGGCGAGCCCCTCGATCGCGCTGTCGAAGCCGAAGCCGATCAGCGCGGGGGAGGCGGCGATCAGGCCTGCCGTAACCGCGACGACGCCCTCCACCGTCATCCAGCCGAGGCTGAGCCAGGCAAGCAGGCGCGCGCGACGAATCAGGCGCGCGCGATCTCCGAGACCCTGGGCAGGGCCGGCGGCGTGGGTGCTCATCTGGGAGTCCGGTCCCCGGCGGAGCCCACTTCGAGCTCACTCCATGACGCGCAGCGCCGAGGGGACGTCCATGCTCCGGATGCGACGGGCGCTCAGCAGGGGCGCAAGGGAAACCGAGGCGATGCCCACCGCGGCGGCCACCAGGAGCGAGGCGGGCGCGATCTGGACCAGCAGCCCGAGGTCGGGGAGGGTTTCCGGCAGCGTCCGGTCGACGACCCAGCTGGTCACCAGGTAGCCGCCGGCGAGCCCGACGGCGGTCCCGAGGACGCCCGCGATGAGGCTCTCGCCGACCGCCAGTGACATCGCCCGGGCGGGCGTGATCCCGAAGGCGAGCATGGTCGCGTTCTCACGCTTCCGCTCGTCGATGCCGATCGCCGACGAGTTGAACGCGATCAGCAGGGCCAGCGCCAGCGCGAAGCCCTCGATCAGCCGCAGGACGCCGACGAAGTCACCCATCCGCTCGCGGACGAACTCGGTCGTCGCGGTGGCTCTTTCGACCGATGCCACGGCGGGGTCGCGGAAGAGCGCCCGCGCGATGCGGTTCTCGCTGACCCCGGGGCGCGGGGTCGCGGAGACCCGGTTGGCCACGCCGGGGAAGCCGGCCAGCGCCGCGACGGAAGAGTCCATGTAGGCGAAGGTGCGGAAGGGATCCGGGTGTAGGCCACTGACCCGGACCCTGGCGCTCGCCTCCGCGTAGCCGCCGTCCCGCCGACGCGGATAGGTGATCGTGATCGTGCCGCCGACGCCGACCCCGAGGTCGCTCGCGGCCTTTTCGGAGATGACGATCTCGGGGCGGCCGGGCGGCGGGGCGTCCCCGGAGGTGATCGTCGGCGCCCAGATCGGGCTCGCGAAGTCGAGCAGGGTCACCGAGCCCTCGAAGGCGGTCGCGCCAGCCGCGGAGAGCGTCGCCGGCAGGGTCAGCTGGGGTTCCGCCGAGGCGACCCCGGGGGCACGTTCGACGAGGCGCCGCGCCGCCCGCGCGCCGCGGAACCCGTCGAGCGAGACGACGACGCGGTCGGGATTGCCCTGGGCGACCTCGGCTTCGCTGCGGTCGACGGTGGCGTTGAAGGAATCGATCAGGCCCATGAACGAGACGAGGACGCTGAGCACCGCGCCGATCCCGAGCACCGTGAGAAGGGTGCGACGCGGCGCGCGCAAGGCATTGCGGAGGGGCATCTGGGCGACGCTCGACCCCGGTAGCCGCAAGCGCTTCGCGAGCCGGGCGACGCCGCTCCCGCGGGCCGCGCGGAAACCGACCCGGATCGCCTCGATCGGGGTCTGCCGGAGCCCGCGCCAGACCGGGATCGCGGTGGCGGCGATCGGTAGGACCAGGCCGACCGCGGCCGCGCGGACGAAGACCCCGAGCTCGAACGGCGTCCGCATCTGGGGCAGCGGCAGCAGCGATTCGAGGACGCCACGGAAGATCTCTCCCATCATCAGGCCGAGCGCGAGCCCCAGCGCGGTGCCGGCGATGGCGATCTGCAGCCCGAGCAGCAGCGGCCGGATCGCCAGCTGGCGCGGCGGCACGCCGAGCGCCATCCCGATCCCGATCTCGCGTCGCTGCGCCTCGACGATCCGTGTCGCCAGGTTGAAGGCCGCGAGGGCGGCGCCGGCCAGGATCAGGAAGGCGAAGACGTCGAACATCTGCTGGTCGCCGCTCGCGTCCTTGTAGAGGACGCGGTGGCCCGTGTCTTCGGCGAGCGTCGTCACCTCGCCGCTGAGCCCGGCGGTCTCGAGAGCGCCTTCCAGCTGGCCTCGTAGGGCCGCGACGTCCGCGCCGCCGCGCAGCCGCAGCACCACGTCGTTGACGCGGGGCGGGCCCGCGGCGAGGCGCTGCGCGGTGCGCAGCGAGGTGAAGAGGACCGCGAACTGCGCCTCGGCCCCCCCGAATTCGCCGCCTCCCGGGCGGGTCACCATGAAGTACTCGGGGGAGCCGCCGACGCCGACGTAGCGCAGCCGCCTGCCGCCGGCAAGGCGGAGCCGCCCGCGGGCAGGCAGCTCGTGGTATTCGGCGAAGCCCCGCTCGAGCACCGCCACCGGCCGGCCTTCGTCGGCGGCCCCCAGGGGACGGCCCGCGGAGGTGTAGATCCCGTCGATCGCCGGGCCGCCGGGGCCGAGCGGCGAGCCGACCACTTCGGCGGGGCTGAGAAGCGCTTCGCGGCCGCTCCTGATCACCTCGACCTGCGTCGGGACCCGCAGTCGCTCCTCGGTCGCGGCGATCTCGGTTGCCGCGGGAATCCTTCGCGTCAGGCGCGCCAGAGCCCCGCTCGGCGCGCTCGTTCCCTCGGTCAGGGAGAGCTCGAGGTCGTGCGCGTGCAGGGCCCGGTAGCTGGCGTCGTTGGAAGCGATCCGCCAGCTCTTCATGCTGCCGAGGCCGGCATAGACGCCGATGCCGATCGCGAGCACGAGCCCGATTGCGAGCACGAGCACCCACCGTTCGCGGAGGTCGCGAAACGACCACCGCAGCCAGAGTCCGGAGCGGCCCGCTTTCACCAGTGGAGCTCGGAGATCTCGGCCGGGCCACCCGGGTTCGGCCCGTCGGAGACCACGCGGCCGCTGGACAGCTCGATCACGCGGTGAGCGACCCGGGCGATCTCGCGGTTATGGGTGACGATCAGGACCGCCGTCTCCTCGGTATGCGTCTGCTCGTGCAGCAGCTCGAGTATCTGCACGCCGGTTCGGAAGTCGAGCTCGCCGGTCGGCTCGTCGGCCAGCAGGATCGGGTTGCGCGTCGCCAGGGCCCGCGCGATCGCGACCCGCTGCTGCTCCCCGCCCGACAGCTCATGCGGGAAATGATCGCCCCGCTCGCCGAGGCCCACGCGCTCGAGCGTCTCCCTGGCCACCGCGCGCGCCTCGCCGCGGCCGCTGACGTCGGCGCCGAACTCGACGTTCTCCAGCGCGGTCAGCGCCGGGAAGAGGTTGAAGGTCTGGAAGATGAAGCTCACGGTGTGTCGGCGGAACTCGAAGAGCTGCGCGCGGGAGGCGGCGGTGATGTCCTCGCCGAGGATCCGGACGCTGCCCTCGGTCGGCGAGTCCAGGGCGCCGATCAGGTTGAGGAGCGTCGTCTTGCCGCTGCCCGAGGGGCCGAGGACGACCAGGAACTCGCCCGCGTCGACCCGCAGGTCGACCCCCTCCAGCGCGGTCACGGTCACTTCACCCATGCGATAGCGGCGGGCGACGCCTGTGAGCTGGATCAGCGGCTCGCGCCGTTGCTCCGTGACGCCGGCGTCCGCGAGCTCGGCTGGGTGCTCGCCTTCCATCCGAACATGGTCGGGGAGGGCAGCCGGCGGGTGATCCGTAGATCGGCGCGCTGCGCGGGTGGGTAAGCCGCAGCCCCGCCCCCGCGCCCCGCCGGCGATCCGCCGAGAACCTGGGCGGGCGATCGGGAGCGCTACAGTCGATCGGCAGCTCCCTGTCGGATCGGAGGGTCTGACCCCGATGATGGGCTTCAGCAACATCCTGGTCGTCTGCGAGGACACGCCCGACGGCGATCTCGCGCTCTTCACGGCCGCCGGCCTCGCCGAGCAGTGCGGTGC
>JBLNAC010000257.1:0-4074 GCA_050259155.1 Syntrophothermus sp. | reverse complement strand
GCCGACGGCCATCCGTTCGTGCCCTCGCACCCGTCGGTCGCCGGCCGGGCGCTGGCGCACCCGGTCGTCTCCCCCGGCGGCGGGCCGCCCCAGGCCTGGGTGGTGATCGTCCGCGACTCGGGCGGGCTGGGGGACTTCGAGCGGCTGATCCTGCAGCAGGCAGTGGCGATCGTCGCGCTGGAGCTGATGCGGCGCCGGGTCGCGCGCGAGACCGAGCGGCGGCTGGCGGGCGACGTGCTCGCCGGCGCGCTGAGCGGGCGCATGGAGCCGACCGAGCTGCGCCGGCGGCTGGAGCCGTTCGGGATCGGCGAGGAGGCGGCGGTGCTGGTCTTCGCCCTCGCCGGCCCGGCGGCCGCGACGGGGGCGCTGGAACACGCGCTGGCGGCCGAGCCCTGTCCGGCGGTCGTCGCCTCCCACGACGCCGGCGGCCGCGAGCTCCTCTGCGCGGTGGTCGACGCCGGCGAGCGCGACCCGCTCGAGGTCGCCGCCTCGGCCCGCCGCGCGCTCGGGGCCGACGGCGGAGCCGTTCGCGCCGCGGCCAGCCGGCCGGCGCCGCCGGAGAGCCTGCGGCATGCGTTCCACGAAGCCCGCTGCGCCCTGGAGGCGACCGCCTTCCAGAACGGCAAGGCCCCCGAGGTGGCTTCCTGGCGCGACCTCGGGGCGTTCACCCTGCTCCTCTCGATCCAGGACGACGACGCGCTGGCGCTCTACTGCGAAAGCGTCCTCGGGCCGATCGAGGAGGGGGACGAGGAGTACGGCGGCGAGCTGCTGCGCTCTCTGGAGGCCTTCATCGAGCAGAACGGGCAGTGGGAGCGGGCGGCCCGCCAGGTCTACTGCCATCGGCACACGCTGCGCTATCGGATGCGAAAGGTTGAAGAGCTGACCGGCCGTGACCTCTCTCGGGCCCACGACCGGATCGAGCTGTGGCTGGCCCTGCGAGCGAGGGAGTTGATTGCGTGAAGATTGGAGTCCCGACCGAGATCAAGGCGGACGAGTATCGGGTGGCGATCACTCCGGCCGGCGTCCGCGAAATGCGCGAGCACGGCCACGAGGTGCTCGTCCAGGCCGGGGCCGGCGAGGGGAGCGCAATCGCCGACGAGGAGTACGCCGCGCAGGGGGCGACGCTGGTCCCCGAGGCGGCCGAGATCTTCGGCGGGGCGGAGATGGTCCTCCACGTCAAGGAGCTGCAGCCGACGGAGATCGAGATGCTGCGGCCAGGCCAGCTCCTGTTCACCTATCTCCACTTGGCCCCGGACCCCGAGCAGACGCGGGGCCTGTGCGGCAGCGGGGCGACGGCGATCGCCTACGAGACGGTCGAGGATTCCCATGGTCGCCTGCCGCTGCTGGCGCCGATGAGCGAGATCGCCGGCAAGATCGCGACCCAGGCCGGCGCCTACATGTTGGAGAAGCCGCTCGGGGGCCGGGGGATCCTGCTCGGCGGCGTCCCCGGAGTCGCGGCAGCCAACGTGATCGTGATCGGCGGCGGGGTCGTCGGCATGAACGCGGCCTTCATCGCGATCGGCATGGAGGCCGACGTCTTCGTCTACGACCGCTCGATCGACCGGCTGCGCGAGCTCGACGTCGTCTTCGGCGGCCGCTGCTCGACCGTCTACTCGACGACCCTCGCCCTCGAGGAGATGCTGCCGCGGGCCGACCTCGTGATCGGCGCGGTGCTGGTGCACGGCGCCAGGGCGCCGTTCGTGATCCGGCGAGACCAGCTGGCGCTGATGAAGCCCGGGGCGGTGCTCGTCGACGTCGCGATCGACCAGGGCGGCTGCTTCGAGACGTCGCATCCGACGACCCACCACGAACCCACCTTCGAGGTGGAGGGGATCACCCACTACTGCGTCGCCAACATGCCGGGCGCGGTCCCGATCACGGCGACGAAAGCCCTCACCAACGCGACGCTCCCCTACGCGATCGCCCTCGCGGACCTCGGCGTCGCCGAGGCGATCCGGCGCGACCCGGGGCTGCGGCCCGGCGTCAACGTCGCGGCGGGGCAGGTGACGCACCCGGCCGTCGCCGAGGGAGTCGGGATGCCGTACGTGTCGGTGGAGGAGGCCCTCGAGCTGGGTGGCGTCGGGGTCGGGGACGGCTGAGGATTCGAGATTCGAAGGAGGCTCGCGAGTGGCGACGGTGACGAAGACGAAGCTGAAGAACTTCATCGGCGGCGAGGCTGTCGAGCCGGCCGAGGGCGGGTTCGAGGACGTCGTCAACCCCGCCACCGGCGAGGCGATCGCCGAGGCGCCGCTTTCGACCAAGGCCGACGTCGACCGCGCCGTCGCGGCCGCCCGCCGTGCCTTCCCCGGATGGGCGGCGACGACGCCCGCGGAGCGGGCGCGGGCGCTGCTGCGGATGGCGGACCTGATCGAGGAGCGGGCCGAGGAGATCGCCGACCTCGAGGCCGCCGACGCCGGCAAGCCGCGCGCCGCCGTGATCGGCGACGAAATCGGGCCGATGGCCGACGAGCTTCGCTTCTTCGCCGGCGCCGCGAGGTGCCTCGAGGGGCGGTCGGCCGGCGAGTACATGGAGGGCCGCACCTCGTTCGTCCGCCGCGAGCCGATCGGCGTGATCGGGCAGATCACCCCCTGGAACTACCCGATGATGATGATGATCTGGAAGATCGCTCCGGCCCTGGCCGCCGGCAACGCGGTCGTCGTCAAGCCGGCCGAAACCACTCCGCTGACGACGCTCAAGTTCGCCGAATGGTGCGCCGAGATCCTGCCCCCCGGCGTCTTCAACGCGATCGGCGGCCACGGCCGGCCGGCCGGCTCGGAGCTGGTCACCCACCCCGACGTCCAGATGGTCGCGCTGACCGGCTCGGTCCCGACCGGCAAGTGGATCGCCGCCGCCGCCGCCGACACGCTCAAGCGCGTCCATCTCGAGCTCGGCGGCAAGGCGCCGGTGATCGTCTTCGACGACGTCGAGATCGCGACCGCGATGGAGACGATCGCCGCCACCGGCTACTACAACGCCGGTCAGGACTGCACCGCGGCGACGCGAGTCCTCGCCGCCAAGAGCGTCTACGACGACGTCGTCAACGGCCTCGCGGGCGAGGCGCGGGGCCTGGTGATGGGGGACACCCTGGCGGCCGAGACGACCCTGGGCCCGGTCAACAGCGCCCGCCAGCGCGAGCGGGTCGAGGGCTTCTTCGAGCGCCGGCCTGCCAACGCGGAGGTCGTCACCGGCGGCGGCCGCCCCGATCTCCCCGGCTTCTTCTTCGAGCCCACCGTCGTCGCCGGCGTCGAGCAGGGCGACGAGATGGTCCAGAAGGAGATCTTCGGGCCGGTGATCACCGTGCAGCCGTTCGACGACGAGCGGAAGGCGATCGAATGGGCCAACGACGTGAGCTACGGGCTCGCCGCCTCGGTCTGGACCCGCGACGTCGGTCGCGCGCTGCGGGTCACCAACGCCCTCGACTTCGGCTGCGTCTGGGTCAACGAGCACCTCCCGTTCGTCTCCGAGATGCCCCATGGCGGCTTCAAGGAGTCCGGCTACGGCAAGGATCTTTCGATGTACGGGCTCGAGGACTACACGCGCATCAAGCACGTCATGATCAACCTCGAGTAGGGCGGCTGCTCTCCGTGGAGTGAGACCAGGCGCCCGCCCGGGGCCCGCATCGAAATGAAGAAGCTCGCGATTCTCGCCGCCCTCCTCCTGCCTGTCCTGGCGACGGGGACGGAGCTCGCCGCCGGCGCGTCCGGCGGTGCGCCCGAGTCGGGGTCGACGATCACGGCGCCGAGCTGCCACGGGCGCAAGGCTCAGATCGTCGGCACCGACGGCAGCGACGTCCTTCACGGCACGCCGGGTCGCGACGTGATCTGGGGAGGTCCGGGCGACGACGTCATCTACGGCAGCCTCGGCAACGACCTGATCTGCGGCGGCCCCGGCGCCGACGTGATCCACGGCGGCCGCGGCAACGACACGGTCGACGGCGGCACCGGCGGCGGCGACCGGGTGATGGGGGACCTCGGGGACGACAGGGTGCTCGGTGGCCCGGGCGCCGGCGACGAGGTCGCCGGGGACCTCGGCGTCGACATCGTCAGCGGCGGGCCCGGCAACGACGACCTCGTC
>JBLNAC010000256.1:0-6568 GCA_050259155.1 Syntrophothermus sp. | reverse complement strand
GATCCGCCGACCCCGCCTCCCATCATTCCGGCCATGGGCCCGAGCCACCCCGGAGCGGGCCCGCCCGGGCAGCCGCTGTAGCGGTAGCCCAATGCCATGTGCATCCGTTGCTCGCCGACTTCTCCCATCATCGCGCTCATCCGTCGGTTCATCGCCTCATGGGTCGCTTCGTCGCCCAGGTAGCGGCCCATCGCGTACTCGCCGATCAGCTCGAAGTCATCGGCAGACAGGTCCGAGCACTGCTTTTCCCCAGAGCTGAGCGATTCGGCGAGGCGTTGTCCCTGCTGTTCCTCGTGGGCGAGGGTGGACCCGGCGATTGCGACCGACGGACCTACGACCCCAAAGCCCAGGCCCGTCGCTATCGCGAGAACCGCAATTCGTCGTATCCGTAGGCCGGGCAGCATTGAGATTCGCACTCCGATCTTGACCTCGAACGGCCTTCTCAACGTCCGTGGAAGCCACCCGAGGCTGGCGCGGTAAACCACTGACATGCGGCGAGCGAAGCCAGGTCAGAGGGCCCTGGCGCATCTCCCGATCAAGACGGGGATTTCCCGTGGCCCCCGGGCATATCGGCCCGCTCCAACACCATGTCCTCGAAAGAACGCGGGTCCTCGATCGGCTCAAGGTGCGTGAAGACGGTCGCGAAGGGCAGTCGCTCCCGCAGGGCCGCCTCCACCTCCTCGGCGACGTCGTGGCCGTGCTGCACGCTCCAATCTCCGGGGACGAGCACGTGGAGAGAGATGAAGGCCCTGGAGCCGGCCTGGCGGGTTCGCAGCGCGTGGAAGTGGACTCTGCGGTCTCGCTCGAAAGCGCTGAGCACGTCTCCTATCTCGCCTTGCTCGGCAACGCCGAGCCCGCGATCCATCAGTCCGCCAACGGAGCGGCGGACCAAGCCGCTGCCGGTGACGACGATGTTGACGGCGACGGCGAGCGCGACGAGGGCGTCGAGCCGGTCGAAGCCGGTAATCGCCACGGCGGCGACGCCGATGATGACGCCGACAGAGGTCCAGACATCGGTCATCAGGTGCTTGCCGTCCGCCTCCAGGGTGATCGAGCGCTCTGCCCGGCCGATTCGAATCAGCAAGAAGCCGACGGCAAGGTTGATCAGCGATGCGACGGCGGAAATGGCGAGGCCGATGCCAACGTCTTCGATCGGCTGAGGGTGAACGAGGCGGTCGACGCCGGTGATCGCGATAGCCACCGCTGCCACCAAGATCAGAGCGCCCTCGACCCCAGCCGAGAAGTACTCGGCCTTGGCATGGCCGTAGGCGTGGTCTTCGTCTGCGGGCTTCAGCGCCCAGCGCAGCGCGGCGAAGGCGAACAACGCGGCGGCGAGGTTCACCACCGACTCGGCGGCGTCGGAGAGAAGGCCGACCGAGCCGGTCAGTGCCCAGGCCGCCGTCTTCAGCGAGATCGTCGCGATCGCCGCTGCGATCGACAGCCAAAGCAGCCGGAACAGGCGTCGCTGGTTCATTCGAGGATTCTGGCGCTCCGGCGAGCCGAACGCGGGTACGCGGGCCGATTCGTGTGAATCGGGGCGCCCGGATTCGAACCGGGGACCTCGGCCACCCAAAGGCCGCGCGCTACCAGGCTGCGCCACGCCCCGACCGGGCCAAGTGTAGGTTCTGCCCCCGATGGCGGACGTGCGCCCGATCAACGCGCTGCACTACGACCTGGCCAAGGTCGGATCGCTCGACGCAGTCGCGGCGCCGCCCTACGACGTGATCGACGCGGCCGAGCGCGGGCGGCTGCTCGCCCGCTCGCCCTACAACGCGGTCGCGATCGACCTGCCGAAGCCCTTCGACCCCGCCGACCCCGACTACGACGCGCCCGGCGACCCCTACGCGCGCGCCGCCGCGACGATGGAGCGTTGGCGCGTGGAGGGCGCCCTGGTCGCCGACGCCGAGCCCGCCTACTGGGCGCTGACGCAGGACTACACCGCGCCCGACGGCGGCCGACACAGCCGCCACGGGATCCTCTGCCGGGTCCGGGTCGAGGACTACGAGACCGGCACCGTGCGCCCGCACGAGCGCACCCACCCCGGCCCGCTCGAGGATCGGCTGCGGCTGACGCGGGCGACGCTGCACAACCTCTCGCCGATCTTCTCGCTCTCGACCGAGGACGCGTGGCCGCTGGTGGAGCCCGCCGTGCAGGGCGAGCCCTGGGGCGAGGCGACCGACGAGGACGGGACGGTCAACCGCGTGTGGCGGGTCGCCGACCCGGCGATCGTCGACGCCGTGACCGAGCGCCTCGCCGGTGCCCAGCTGCTGATCGCCGACGGCCACCACCGCTACGAGACCGCCCGCGCCTACCGCGACGAGGTCGGCGGCGAGGGCCCCTGGAGCTACACGCTGATGTCCCTCACGGGGCTGGACGACCCGGGCCTGCTCGTCTTCCCCACCCACCGCCTGCTCTCCGGCCTCGCCGCCGATCCCGAGCGCCGGCAGCGGCTCGGCTCCGGGCTGCGCGAGCTGTTCGACGTCGAGGAGGTCGCCCGCGAGGAGATCGACCCTGCCGGCGAGGACGGCATCGGCGTCTTCGGGCTCTACGACAGCTTCCACCGGCAGGCCTACCGGCTGCGGCTGAGGGACCTGGCGGGGCTCGACCGGCGCCTCGAGGGAAGGCCCGAGGCCTACCGCCGCCTCGACTCGGCGATCCTCGAGACGCTGGTGCTGAAGGGCCTCGCCGGGATGAGCGACCACGACATCGACTCGCGCAACGGGCTCGAGTACGCGAAGAGCGTCGCCGACGCGCTCGCCCGCGTCGACTCCGGCGAGTACGACGTCGCGGTGATCCAGCGCCCGGTCCCGGTCGAGCAGGTCCGGGCGATCGCCGAGACCGACGAGAACATGCCGCCGAAGTCGACCTACTTCTTCCCCAAGGTGATGACCGGGATGGTCTTCAACCCCGTCGGCTGAGCCGCCCCGATGCGTGCCCCGTAGGATCGGTCGGGTGGTGAAGATCTACACGAGGAAGGGCGACGACGGGACGACGTCGCTCTGGTACGGCGGCCGCGTCCCGAAGAGCGACGCCCGCACCGAGGCCTACGGCTCCCTCGACGAGGCCTGCTCGCAGCTGGGAGTCGCCCGAGCCCACTGCGCGGGGGGCGAGGAGCCCGAGCTGGCCGCCGACATCCTCCTCCTCCAGGATCACCTGTTCGTCGCGGGGGCGGAGCTGGCTACCGCGCCCGAGGCCGCCGGACGGCTCGAGGACGGCGTCAGCCGCACGACCGAGGCGATGGTCGCCGAGCTGGAGGAGCGGATCGACCGCTACATGGCGCGCGTCGACCTGCCGCCGAAGTTCGTCATCCCCGGCGGCAACCTTCTCTCCGCCCACCTGGATGTCGCCCGAACGGCGATCCGGCGGGCGGAGCGGCGGATCGCCGCGATCGCCGAGGCCGGCGAGCTCGCCGGCGAGACGATCATCCACTTCGTCAACCGCGCCTCGGACCTCGCCTACGCGATGGCCCGCTACGCCGACGTCGACGATCCGGCCCTCTTCGAGGGCCGCGGACGGGGAGGCCGCGGATGAAGGTCACCGCCCGCCGCCGGGGCGACGAGGGATTCACCCACGAGGTGGACATCGAGGGCGGGCACACGCTCGTCCTCGACGAGCCGGCCGAGGCGGGCGGGAGCGACCTCGGGCCCAAACCGACGCTGCTGCTCGCCGCCAGCCTGGCGGGCTGCACGGCGATCACGATGGAGCTCTACGCCGCGCGCAAAGGCTGGGACCTGGGGGAGGTCGAGGTCGACGTCGAGGTCGAGTACGAGAAGGCGGCACCGCGGTCCTTCGACGTCGGGATCCGGCTCTCGGGCGAGCTCGACGAGGAGCAGCGGGAGCGGGTTCTGACGATCGCCGGCAAATGCCCGGTCCACCGGGTGCTGGTCGGCGAGGTGCCGGTGACGATGCCCGACCGCATCGAGCCCCTCTGATGGAGCTGGGCCTCGCCGGCCGCGCCTGCGCCGTCACCGGTGCCAGCCGCGGGATCGGCCGCGAGACGGCGATCCAGCTCTGCGCCGAGGGAGCGCGCGTCCTGCTCGTCGCCCGCGACGAGCGCCGCCTGCGCGAGGTTCAGGAAGAGGCGGACGGCGCCGGCGCGCCGGCGGGGGGACGCGCCGCCGTGCTCGCGCTCGACGTCACCCGCGAGGAGTCGGGCGAGGCGATCCTCGCCGCCGCCACCGACAGCTTCGGCTCCCTCGACGTCCTCGTCAACAACGCCGGAAAGGCCCGCTGGCGCGACCTCGACGACGTCCCCGACGCCGACTGGAGGGAGCAGTACGAGCTGAACGTGATGGCGCCGCTGCGGGCGATGCGGGCGGCGATCCCGCCGATGTCCGAGCGCGGCTGGGGACGCGTCGTCAACGTCTGCTCGACCGCCGGCAAGCGGCCCTCCGCGGCGATGCCCGAGTACTCGGTGGCGAAGGCGGCTCAGCTCTCCCTCTCGCGCCTGTTCGCCGACCGCTACGCGAAGGCCGGGGTCCTCGTCAACGCGATCTGCCCCGGCCCGACCGAATCGGAGATGTGGATGGGGCCCGGCGGCCTCGCCGAGCAGGCGCAGGCGCTGGAAGGCGCCGCCAGTCGCGAGGAGGCGGTCTCGAGGGCCGGCGCCAAGCGCCCGATCGGCCGCCTCGCCGAGCCGGCCGAGATCGCGGCGGCGATCGTCTTCCTCTGCTCCGAGCGCGCCTCCTACGTCAGCGGCGCCGCCTGGTCGGTCGACGGCGGCACCGTCCAGGTCATCATTTGAGCGAGCTCTCGGAGCTGCTGGCGGCGCCAGAGGAGGCGTTCGCCGGCGACCCGCGGGGCGGCACCGAGGCGGCGGTCCTGCTGGCGGTCTTCGGTTGGCCGCAGAGCCCGGGCCTGATCTTCACCGAGCGCCGCTCCGACCTGCGCCGCCACGCCGGCGAGATCTCCTTTCCCGGCGGCCGCCGCGACCCCGGGGACGCCGACCTCGCGGCGACGGCCCTGCGCGAGGCGCGCGAGGAGATCGGCCTCGACCCGGCGCTGGTCGAGATAAGCGGCGCCCTGACCCCGGTCGCGACCTTCGTCACCGACTACCTCGTGCATCCCCTGGTCGGCCTCGTTCCCGACCCCGCCGAGCTCGACCTGCGACCCAACCCGAGCGAGGTGGAGACGGTGCTGACCTACTCGCTGGAGCGGCTGCGGAGCGGCTATGAGATGCGCCGCCTGGTGCGCGGCGGCGTAGCCGTGCACACCCCCACATACGAGGTCGAGGGCCAGCTGATCTGGGGGGCTACCGCGCGGATCCTCGGCGAGCTGCTGAGCCGGATCTGAGCCGGGGCCGGCCTCAGATCGACTTCTCGATCGGGGCGCCGACCAGGTTCCCCCACTCGGTCCAGGAACCGTCGTAGTTCTTGACGGATTCGTGGCCGAGCAGCTCGTGGAGGACGAACCAGGTGTGCGCGGAGCGCTCGCCGATCCGGCAGTAGGCGATGACAGGCGCGCCCCCGGCCAGCACCCCCGCCCCGGCGTACAGCCGGCGCAGCTCCTCCGCCGATTTGAAGGTCCCGTCCTCGTTCACCGCCTGCGCCCAGGGAACCGAGCGGGCGCCGGGGATGTGGCCGCCGCGCTGCGCGCCCTCCTGCTCGTAGCCGGCCATCGCGATCAGCTCCCCCGAGAACTCCTGCGGGCTGCGCACGTCGACCAGCCGGGCGTCGGAGTCGAGCGCGGCGCGGACCTCGTCGCGGTAGGCGCGGATCGAGTCGTCCCCCGGCCGGGCGACGAAGGCCGCCGGCGGATGGGACGGCGGCCGGGTCGAGGTCTCGCGCCCCTCGGCGACCCATTTTTCGCGCGGGCCGTTCACCAGCCTCACCCTGTCATGGCCGTAGTAGCGGAAGTACCAGTACGTGTAGGCGGCGAACCAGTTGTTGCGGTCGCCGTAGAGGACCACGGTGTGATCGTTGGAGATCCCGCGGCCTCCCATCAGCGCCGCGAACTCCTCGGGACCGAGGAAGTCGCGCTGGATCTGGTTCTGGAGATCGGCGCGCCAGTCGAGCCCGATCGCGCCGGGGATGTGGCCCTGCGCGTACAGCGCCGGGTTCTCGTCCACCTCGACGATCCGGACCAAGTCGTCGTCGAGGTGCTCGGCGACCCAATCGGTCTCGACGAGGACGTCCTTCGCGTAGCTCACCCGCCTCCCCCCTCCCGCCCGCCCAGCAGGCGCGTGGTGAGCTCCGCCGTCTCCTCCGCCCAGCGGCGGTGGTCGCCCGCCGCCTGCGACAGCACCGCAACCGGGATCCGCCAGGTGGCGCCGGCGGCGCGGACCAGCTCGGCGCCGGCTTCGAGCAGCGACTGGTCGACGCTGCCGGTCGCCTCGTAGGCGAAGCCCCGCACCGGCGTGTCGACGAGCTTCTCGAGCAGGCTCTCCAGCCGCGGCCCGTGGATCGCCTCCAGGTCCTCCGGCGCCCCCGCCGCGGAGCCGAGCAGGTAGTGGAGCACGGCGACGTCGCCGACGAGGTCGAGCAGGGTGCCCGGCCGCTCGGGATCGGCCGCGGCGGCCTCGATCCCCGCAGCCTCGATCGCCTCCAGCCCCGCGGCGCGCCGGCTCGTC
>JBLNAC010000255.1:0-2913 GCA_050259155.1 Syntrophothermus sp. | reverse complement strand
GCGGTCCCTCATCGCCTCTCCAGCAGGACCAGCGCCGCCGGCAGGACGACCGCCACCCCCAGCAGGGCGGCGGCCAGGTCGAAGACGGTGACGAGGCCGAAGCCGCGCAGCATCCGGACTTCGCTCGCGAGCAGGACCGCGAAGCCGGCGATCGCCGTCAGCCCCGAGGCGAGAACCGCCGGCCCCGTCCGGTCGTATGCCCGCCGCAGCGCCTCCTCGACCCCGCGCCGACCGCCGCGCTCCTGCTCGAACCGGCCGGCGAGGATCACCGAGAACTCCGTAGCGATCGAGATCGTCAACGCCCCGAGCGCGGCGGACATCGGGTTCAGCGGGACGTCGCTGAGCCAGAGGAGCAGCGCCGCCCAGCCGGTCGCCATGACGGTCGGCGCCACCCGGACGAGCACCCGCGAGAGCGACCTGTAGGCGGCCAGGAGGACGAGCGCGACGGCAAGGAGCGCGGCCACCGTCAGCCAGTAGCGGCTCGAGGACAGATCGCTCGCCGCGGCGGCGGCGATCACCGGCAGCCCGGCGAGGCGCACGACCACCCCTGCCGGCGGGCCGCCGGGCTCCCCGGGGGTGCCGACCGCCCGCCTGACGCGTTCGATCAGCGCCTGCTGGTCGGCGAGCGACTGCGCCCGCAGCCCGAACGAGATCAGCGCCTGGTGCCCGACCTCGCCGGTCGCCGGATCGACCGGGGCGACCTCGCGCAGCGCGTAGGGGGAGAGTGCCGCAACCGCCGCGGCGATGCCCCGGCGGGTGACCCTTTCGCCGCGGCGCACGAGGAAGTCCGAGAGGGCCGGACCGGGGCAGAGCTCGGCTTCCAGGCAGCTGGGGTCTTCGCCGCCGAAGCCGCCGGCCGCCAGCGCCCGCCGCTTGAAGCCCGCCATCCACTCGATCGTCGCCGGGTCTGTCAGGTCGGGGGCTTCGATGCTGACGTCGAGCTCGCCGGAGACCCCGGTGGCATCCTGCAGCGCGTTGAGGTTCTCGATCGCGGCGATGTTCTGGGGGGCCAGCCTGCGCACGTCCGATTCCGTTTCCACCTGCGTCCCGAGCGCCCAGCCGACGACGGCGAGGAAGAGCCCGACCGCGAGCACCGTCCGTGGCCGGGAGACGGCCAGCGAGAGAAGCAGCTCCGGCGGGCGGGTCCTGGCATCGGCCGAGGAGCCCTCGGGCCGCTGCCTCCCGTCCCGTCCCCGCCAAGGACGCCACCCGCCCGGGGGCCCGATTCCCCCGGCCGCCGTCCATCGGTGGCCCAGCGCGGCGAAGCCGGTCGTCAGCGCGAGGATGAACGCGACCAGGACGCCCATCACCAGCAGCAGGCCGAAGCCCCTGACCATCGGGGTCGGAGAGATCAGCAGGGCGAGGAAGCCGGCGCAGGTGGAGAGGCATGCAACCGCGATCGTCGGGCCCCCGGCGGCCGCGGCCGCCCGCGCCGCCTCGGCGCCGGCGAGGCCGGCCGCCTCGGCCTCGGCGAAGCGGGCCTGGAACTGGATCGCGTAGTCGACGCCGAGGCCGATCAGGATCGGCAGCGCGGCGACCGACGCCATCGTCAGCGACCCGCCGGCCAGGGCGAGGACACCGAAGCTGACGGCGACGGCCGCGAGCGAGATGGCGAGGGGCAGCAGCCGGAGGCGCGCGCGCAGGACGAGGAACAGGACAACCGCCATGACGGCGAGCGCGATTGCGAAGAGGACCAGCAGGGCGTGCTTGAGCGCGGCGGCGACCCCCTCGACAACCACCGGAACCCCGGAGACGACGTAACTGCCGCCCTTCAGCGCGAAGCAGGGCGCCGGCCGGCCGCGCTCGGCGCAGGCGCGGCGCGGCCTCGTTTCCGCCACGGCAGCTTCGATCAGCTCGATCGCCCGCCGGCGCTCCGCTTCGCCGAGGCCGGGCTTCAGCCGGATCAGGATCTGAGCCGAGTGGCTGTTGGGGAAGAGATAGGAGAGCCGCGCCTTCGGGGTGCCGCGCGGCCGGCTGAGGTCGAACACGACGGTCGCGACGAAGTCTTCGTTGTCGAGCGCCGGAGCGCTCGTGATCCCGTACTTGGCCGCGACCGCGAGCAGGTATTCCCGCAGCCTCGCCGCCGGCACGTGTCGGGCGAGCCGCTGCAGCTGCGCGTCGATCTGGATCACGGCCTCGTTGAGGAAGGTCGCGGGGCCGGCGAGGAACGCGACCGGGTCCATGCGGGCCAGTGCCGCGCACGGGCCAGGAAGCGGCTTGGCCCCCCGCGGCGTCTTGCCCGAGAGACAGCCCTCGAGCCGCAGCAGCCGGAACAGGTCGTCGCCCAGGATCAGCCGCGGCAGATCGCCGCGGGCGAGGACGACGACCGGTTCTTCGCCGAAGTCGCGGCGAACCTGCTGCGTCGCCCGGTAGCTGGCGGTGTCGGAATCGACCAGGGTGCCGATCCCGGCGTCGGTGGGCACCCGGGTGGCGCCGATCCCGGCGCCGACGGCGACGAGGAGGCTAGCCGCCAGAACCGCCCTGGCATGCCGCGTCGCCCAGGCCGCGACGCTGCCGAAGCGGCTGGCGAGGTTCACCGCAGGCCGCCCGGGGTGACGCTCAGTCCATCGACAGCGGGCCGCTGATGTCCGCGTGGAGGAACTGGTTGACGAACGGATTGCTGGAGTCGAAGACTTCGTCTTTCGGGCCGGACTCGACGATCTTGCCGCTCCACAGGACCGCGATGAAGTCGGCGATCCGCCGCGCCGTGCCGAGGTCGTGGCTGATCACCAGGTAGCAGCCGCCGTTCTCCGCGTGGACCTCGCGGATCAGCTCGCAGAGCAGCGCCGTCCGCACGGGGTCGAGGCCCGAGTCGGGCTCGTCGAACATGACGATCGCCGGTTCGAGGACCAGCGCCCTGGCGAAGCCCGCGCGCTTGCGCATCCCGCCCGAGAGCTCGTTCGGCATCTTGTA
>JBLNAC010000254.1:0-5658 GCA_050259155.1 Syntrophothermus sp. | reverse complement strand
CGGCAGCCGCCACCTCGCGCAGGTTGTGCGGCGGGATGTTCGTCGCCATGCCGACGGCGATTCCCGAGGTGCCGTTGACGAGGAGGTTCGGGAAGCGCGCCGGCAGCACCAGCGGCTCCTGAGTCGACTCGTCGTAGTTGGGCCCGAAGTCGACGGTGTCGGCGTCGATGTCGCGCAGCAGCTCGGTGGCCAGGCGCGCGAGTCGCGCCTCGGTGTACCGCATCGCCGCGGCGGGGTCGTCGTCGATCGAGCCGAAGTTCCCCTGGCCGTCGACGAGCAGGTAGCGCAGCGAGAAGTCCTGCGCCATCCGCACCAGCGTGTCGTAGATCGCGGCGTCGCCGTGCGGGTGGTACTTGCCCATCACCTCGCCGACGATGAACGCGCACTTGCGGTAGGGGCGAGTCGGCTGCAGGCCGATGTCGTGCATCGAGTAGAGCACCCGCCGGTGCACCGGCTTCAGCCCGTCGCGGACGTCGGGCAGCGCCCGGCCGACGATCACGCTCATCGCGTAGTCGAGGTACGACGAGCGCATCTCCTTCTCGAGCTCGCGCTCCTCGATCCTGCCCGTGAGTGCGTCCAGCGCCATCAGCCCACCTCTCCGCGTCGCGGCTCAGACGTCAAGGAACCTCACGTCCTTGGCGTGTTCCTCGATGAACTCCCGCCTCGGGCCCACCTGGTCACCCATCAGCATCGAGAAGATCGTGTCGGCGGCGGTCGCGTCCTCGAGCGTCACCCGAGCGAGGGTGCGAGTCGCCGGGTCCATCGTCGTCTCCCGGAGCTGGTCGGCATTCATCTCGCCGAGGCCCTTGAAGCGCGTCAGCTGGACCCCGTGCCTGGCGAGCTCGAGGACGGCGCCGCGCAGCGCCTGGAAGGAGAGCGCGGCGCCGCGGCGCCCGCCGAGCTCGATCTCGAAGGGCGGGCGGCCGACCTGCTTCAGCAGCGCCTCGTGGACGTCGACGAAGCGTCGGTAGTCGTGATGGGCGAAGAGCTCGGCCGGCAGCCGGTGTGTGCGGGCCAGGCCCGTCTTCCGTTCGGTCGCCTTGACGACCACCAGCTCGTCGCTCTTGGACACCACCTCGGTGTCGAAGGGCTCGCCCTCCGGCGCCTTCTTGCCCAGGAGCGTCGCCGCCGCCTGCAGCGTCGCGGTTCGCTCGTCGAGCAGGTTCGACTCCTCGAGGAAGCGGATCAGCTCATGGCCGAACTCCGCCTGCAGCGACGAGCCCCAGCCCTCGTACTCCTTCGAGCGCCGGATGTAGGCCTGCCAGCGGCTCGGGGTCAACTTCTTGTTCTGCCCGGTCGCGTCGGTCAGCTTGAACTCCTCGAGCTTGTCGCGCAGCAGCAGCTCTTCGAGTTCGGACTCGCGCTCGAGGTAGGTCTCCTGATTTCCCTGCTTGACGCGGTACAGCGGCGGTTTGGCGATGTACACGTAGCCGGCGTCGATCAGCTCCGGCATCTGGCGGTAGAGGAAGGTGAGGACGAGGGTCCGGATGTGCGCCCCGTCGACGTCGGCGTCGGTCGCCATCACGATCTTGTGGTACCGGGCGTCGTCGAGGTTGAACTCGTCGTGGACGCCGGTGCCGATCGCGGTGATCAGCGCCTGCACCTCGTTGTTCGCGAGGACCTTGTCGATGCGGCTCTTCTCGACGTTGATGATCTTGCCCCGCAGCGGCAGGACCGCCTGCGTGTTCCGGTCCCGCGCCTGCTTGGCCGAGCCGCCGGCGGAATCGCCCTCGACGACGAACAGCTCCGCCAGCGCCGGATCCCTGACGGTGCAGTCCGCCAGCTTCCCCGGCAGGGTCGAGTTCTCCAGCGCCGACTTGCGGCGTGTCAGGTCGCGCGCTTTGCGGGCGGCGTCCCGGGCGCGGGCGGCGTCGATCGCCTTGCTGATGATCCGTCGCGCGTCGGAGGGGTTCTCCTCGAGGTACTCGCCGAGCTTGCGGTTCACCGTCTCCTCGACCAGGCCTTTGATCGGGGGGTTGCCCAGTTTCGTCTTGGTCTGGCCCTCGAACTGCGGGTCGTGGAGCTTGACCGAGATGACCGCGGTCAGGCCCTCGCGCACGTCCTCGCCGGCGAGGTTCTCGTCCTTCTCCTTCAGCAGGCCTTTGGCCCGCGCGTAGGCGTTGACGGTGCGCGTGAGGGCGGCGCGGAATCCCGACAGGTGCGTCCCTCCCTCGTGCGTGTTGATGTTGTTGGCGAAGCTGAAGATCGACTCCTGGTAGGAGGCGTTCCACTGCATCGCCACCTCGACTTCGCCGGAGTCCTCGGCGCCCTCGAAGAAGATCACCTTGCGGTGCAGCGCGTCCTTGTTCTCGTTGAGGTGGCGGACGAAGTCCTCGATGCCGCCGTCGTACTGGAAGGTGACGCCGTTGGTGGCGCCGCGCTCGTCGACCAGCTCGATCTTGAGGCCGCGGGTGAGGAAGGCGGTCTCGCGCAGCCGTTCCGCCAGCGTCTGGAAGTCGAACTCGATCTCCTCGAAGATCTCGAGGTCGGGAAGGAAGGTGATCGCCGTCCCGTGGCCCTGGCTGGCGGCGCCCTTGCGGAGGTCCGCCTGAGGCTTGCCGCGCTCGTAGTCCTGGGTCCAGACGTGGCCGTCCCGGGCGATCTCGAGGTGGAGGCGCTCGGAGAGCGCGTTGACCACCGAGACGCCGACCCCGTGCAGGCCTCCGGAGACCTTGTAGCCGCCCCCTTCCCCGAACTTGCCGCCGGCGTGCAGGACGGTGAGCACGACCTCCGCCGCCGGACGGCCCTCCTTCTCCATCGTCTCGACCGGGATGCCGCGGCCGTCGTCCTCGACCGTGCAGCTGTTGTCGGGGTGCAGGATCACCCGGACGCTGTCGCAATGCCCGGCGAGAGCCTCGTCGACCGAGTTGTCGACGATCTCGTAGACGAGGTGATGGAGGCCGCGGGGGCCGGTCGACCCGATGTACATCCCGGGGCGCTTGCGAACCGCTTCCAGCCCCTCGAGCACGGTGATGTCCTTGGCGCCGTAGGAGTCGGCGGCGCGGGCACTGGCTTTCTTCTCAGGCAAGGAGTCCCTTCCGGTTGACACAGAGCGCCCCGGCGCATGGAGATTCGCTCCAGGCAGCTCGGGGCGCAAAGCGAGTTGCCATAAGAATACCAGTTCGAGGGTCCGGAACGGAGTGCGATCGACCTAAATTTCCCTGCAAATCACGGATAAAGGTGCGCTAGAAACGAGCTGGGTTGACGCGGAATCGCAACGCCTGCGGCGCTCGTGCGCCCAGCACCTCCCGCAATCGCTCCAAGAGGGTCGTCTGCATCAGGTCGAGCTCCTGAGCCCAGACCGCGTCGGCGCACTCCACCGTGAGCTTCCCGGCGCGCATCGAGACTGGCGCGGCGACCGACGCCAGCTGCCGGCCGACGGCCTCCGCCCAGGCCCCCTGCACGGCCGCCAGCTCGGTTCTGGGGGCGGCGAGCTCGCGGGCGGCGCGGATCGCCCCGCCGGCCGGGCGCGGGGCGGGGCGGCGGCTCACGCGGCCTCCGTCTCGGGGGCGGCGACCGGGCGGGGCGACATACGGACGAGCGAGCGCAGCGCCGGCGCGGGCAGCGAGCCCTCGTCGGCGGCGGTGATCAGCGCCTGGCCGCCGTCGCCGAGGCGGGAGACCAGCAGGTCGCGCCGGTGCGGGTCGAGCTCGCTCATCACGTCGTCGAGGAGGAGGAGAGGGGTCACCCGGCGGGCGTGGAGCAGCGCCTCGCGCTCGGCGAAGAGCAGGGCCAGCAGCGCGGCTCGCTGCTGGCCCTGCGATCCGTAGCGCCGCACGGAGCGCCCGTCGGCCTCGAGCTTCAGCTCGTCCAGGTGCGGGCCCCAGGAGCTGCGCCCGAGGCGGATGTCGGCTTCCCGGCGCTCTTCGAGCCCGGCGCGGATCTCCTCCGCGTCTCCGGCGGCGCGGGGCGCGTACACGAGCGAAGCCGCCCCCGCCAGGCCGAGCTCCTCGGCGGCGGCCGCGAACGGACCGGCAAGCTCGTCGACGGCCTCCGCTCGTGCCGCGACCAGCGGCGCGGCGGCGGACGCCAGGCCGGCGTCCCACACCTCGAGGTCGGCGGGCCTCCCATAGCCGGCGGCGAGACGGGCCAGCAGCGCGTTGCGCTGCGCCAGCGCCTGCCCGAAGCGCCTCCGTAGCTCCGCCCGCGACGGCCAGCGGGCGGCGACGAAGCCATCGAGGTGCGCGCGCCGCTCCGCGGGCGGGCCCTTGACCAGGCTCATCCGATCGGGAGAGAAGACCGCGACCGGCGGCCGGTGGCGAGCGATCGTAGCCGGGTCCGCGGGGTTCCCGTCGAGCAGGTGCCGGCGCCCGTCGGCGCGGCTGACCGAGGCGAGGAGGCGGTGCTCGAGCCCGTCGTCCTCGCGGATCCAGGCCTCCGCCCGGGCCAGCGAGCCGCCGAAGGGGATCAGGTCACGGCGATCGGAGGTGCGGAACGAGCGGCCGGTCAGCGCGAAGTAGAGGGCCTCGACGAGGTTCGTCTTGCCGGCGCCGTTGGGCCCGACCACGCTGACGATTCCCGGCCCGAGGTCGACCTTGATCCGCTCGAGGCTCCGCAGCGGCCTCGCTTCGATCGCGGTGACGAGCACGGCCCCACCGCGCTCAGACGTTGAGGCGGATCGGCATCACCAGGTAGCGGAAGTCGTCGCTGTCGACCGCCTGGAGCAGACCCGGGCGAAGCGGCGAGATCAGGCGGAGCAGGAGGTCGTCGCCCGCGACGCTCTCGATCCCCTCCTTGAGGAAGTCGGGGTTGAAGCCGATCTCCAGCGGCTCCCCCTCGAAGGCGACAGGCATCGTCTCGGTCGCGTCGCCGACGTCGGGGGTCTCCGCCGCGACGGTCAGCTCTCCCGGCCGGAACGAGAGCCGCAGCGGCGCGTTGCGCTGAGCCAGCTGGCTGACGCGCCGGGCGACTTCGAGGAAGTCGCCGCGATCGAGGCGCACGTCGTGGTCATAGGACTCGGGCAGGAGCTGGCGGAAGTTCGGGAACTGGCCGTCGATCAGCCGCGTCGTCAGCTTGACCGCTCCGGCGAGGAAGATCGCCTGGTTCTCGAGCAGCCAGATCGTCGCCTCGTCGGCCCCCTCCGCGGCGAGGATCCGGCTCAGCTCACGCAGGGCGCGGGCCGGGATGTTGGCCTCGAGCTCGCCGTCGAGCGCCTGGTCGAGCTCGGTCCGCTTCACCGCCAGCCGGTAGGAGTCCGTCGCGACCATCGTCAGCTCGTTGCCCGACCCGGTGACGAAGACCCCGGTGAGGACCGGCCGCATGTCGTCCCGCGAGGCGGCCCTGGCGACCAGGTCGATGCTCTCCTCCAGCGCGGCCGAGGGAAGCTTCAGGCCACCGTCTTCGGCCGCCGACGGCAGCGTCGGGAAGTCCTCAGCAGGCAGCGTCCGCAAATGGAAGGAGGAGGAGCCGCTGCGGATCTCGACGTCGCGCTGCGCCTCGCGCGACTCGATCTCGACCGTCTCGCCGGCGAGCGAGCGGGCGACCTCGGCCAACAGGCGGCCGGGCAACAGGGCGGTGCCGGGTGCGGCGACCTCGGCGTCGACGGCGGTCTCGAGGCTGAGCTCGTTGTCCGTCGCGGCCAGAGTCAGCCTTCCCTCGCCGGCATCGAGGCGGATTCCCGACAGCGCCTGGATCGTCGCCCGGGTCGAAACCGCCCTC
>JBLNAC010000253.1:0-2795 GCA_050259155.1 Syntrophothermus sp. | reverse complement strand
AAGACGGCAGCGAGCTCACGCGTCGCGGCAGCGTGACGCCCCTGGCCACGACCCCGGTGGTGGGCACGCCGGCCCGGACATACGCCCCGATGCTCGTGCCCGGCACGGAGCTCCTGGCGGCCGGCGAGATCCGGGTCACGATCCTCGGCAGCGGCGATCCCTGGGTGCGGCGCAGGCAGGCGTCCGGGTCGCTCCTCGTCGAGGTCGGCAACGCCGAGCAGGACTACTTCATCTTCGACCTCGGCTCCGGGGCGCTGGCGAACTTCAACTCGCTCGGCCTGCCGGTCGAGTCCACGACCAAGGTCTTCCTGTCGCACCTCCATGCCGACCACATCGGCGACATCCCGGGCTGGCTGGGCAGCCTCGCCAAGGCCGGCCGTGTGGACCCGGTCGAGATCTGGGGCGGCGGCAACGAGGACCCGGCGTTCGCGCTCGGGTCGTTCGTCGACCACATCGGCAAGGCGCTGGCCTGGGATACGGCGTCGGTGCGCGGCGTTCGGCCGTCGACCGGCTTCGAGGCGGTCGCCCACGAGATCCCGTTCGACCGGCCCGACACGATCTACGACCGCAACGGCGTCACGATCTCCAGCTTCCCTGCCATCCACGGCCTGAGCGGTGCCGTCGGGTACGCCATCAGCTACGCGAGCCGCAAGGTCGTGTTCTCGGGTGACACCCGGCCGTGCCGCCATGTGGTGGAGGCCGCTGCGGGCGCGGACCTGCTGATCCACGAGTGCTTCCAGTCCCCGGCCGTGTTCGCACGCGCCACGGGCCTGCCGCTCGAGACGGCCCTCAACCTCACGCGGCTCGCGCACACGATCCCGGAGCAGATGGGCAAGATCCTCGAGCGGACGCAGCCGCGGATGGGCGCCCTCTGGCACATGGACCTGACGCCGGGCACGGACGCCGTGTTCGAGGAGCTTGGCGCCAGCTACCAGGGGCCGGTCACGGTCACCCAGGACTTCACGGTGTTCAACGTCACGGAGGAGGCGGTCGTCGTCCGCCAGGCGGAGGTCAACGACGCCGAGCCGCCGGTGCACGGCCCGTCCAAGTCGAACCCCGCTCCGGAGCCGATGCCGGCACCGCCGGCGTGGTGGGCCGACGCGCTTCTCGATGTCTGATCGGACCGAAGTCGGCTCCGGGCACGGCACGACGACCCCTCGCCGAGATGGTGCGCTTCGAGCGGCTCTCATGACGTCCGCCATTGCTCTGCCACGGCCGCCGGGTCGGACAAAGCCGCCCACCGAGCAGTGGCTGGTGTGCATCGGGGTGGCCCTCTCGCTCATCGTGGTCGAGGAGATCAAGAAGCTGTTGAAGGTCAAGACGGACGAGGCACCTGGCGCCCTGCCCGCGCCGGCAGTTGCAACCGCCTGACGGGTCTCGCGCGATGACCCTCCGAGGTTCGCTGGCAGCGGTCGGGAGGTCGAGGAGGGTCACCGCCGTATCGGCCGACAGCGCCCCGGCGTCCGTGCCGTCCGGGTATTGCCTGATGTGGGGAATGTCGATCCGGGTGGGGGCCCGGACACTGGGCCCATCGAGAAGCTGACGGGTCCCGCGCGCGAGGCACGGGGTGGCAGCGGACAGGCACCGACAGTAGGAGACCGGCAATGAGCGACAAGCACGTCACGGGTCCTGTCCAGGTGTTCGTGGTCGGGTTCGACCACTTCGAGGCGACCGGCAAGATCATGGCCGAGCTCCGCCGGGTGCGGAAGCGCGGTGTCATCCGCCTGGTCGACGTGCTGTTCGTCCAGAAGGACAGCCACGGGGCCATCTCCAACACCATGCACCTGACCGATCTCGGCGAGGACGAGCGGCTTCGGCTGGGCGCCATCGCGGGCGGTCTCATCGGCCTGCAGGCCGGCGGCCTCGAGGGCGCCGTCGAGGGGGCCGAGGTCGGCATGCTGGCGGTCGCCGAGCGCGATGCCGGCCTGTCGGTCGAGCGCCTGGGCGAGATCGCGGAGTCGATCCCGGCCGGCGGCGCCGGCGCCGTCGTCATCGTCGAGCACCACTGGGCGGCGAACCTGCGAAACGCGATCCAGGACGCCGGTGGGCGCACGCTGATGCAGGCGATGCTCCAGCCGGACGTGCTCGCGCTCGTGGGCGAGGAGCTCCGGGTCAAGCTCGAGGCCGAGGAGGCGATCGAGCTCGCCGAGCAGGTCAAGCTCGCCGCCGCGATCGACATCGCGCAGACGCTCTTCGAGGCCGAGCTCATCGAGGAGGCCGCGATGATCGAGGCCGCCGAGGTGGTGGCCACGGCGCTCGCGATCGAGGATGCCGCGGCCGAGGACGTGATCGACACCCTGTTCGCCGCGGAGCTCATCGAGGAAGCGGCGAAGGAGGAGGCCGAGGACGTCGTCCGCATGGCGATGGACGTCGAGGAGGCCGCGGTCGAGGAGGCCGAGGACGCCGTCCAGACGGCCGAGGAGATCAAGGCGGCAGCGACCGTCGAGGTGCTGCGCGTGCTCCTGGCCGCCGAGCTCATCGAGGAGGAGGCCACCCAGCGCGCTGTTGATGCCCTCGTCGCCGCGGACCTGATCGAGCAGGAGGCAGCGGACGAGGCGTTCGCGGTCGCCGCCGGCGCAGAGGACGAGATCTGATCCTGCGCCGCGAGATCCCTCGCGGCTCGTCAGCGAACCCAGGTAGGGGGACGGCAGGCGCCGCTGCTCGGGAGAGCAGCGGCGGCCACTGTTCGCAGTCGGCCCACGCCTCCGCACCCTTCAGCCGTAGTCCGCATCCTTGGCCTACCGTTCGCGGACGCGAACCGCGCCGGCCGGACGCTCGCCGCGAGGCCTCGTGGG
>JBLNAC010000252.1:0-2892 GCA_050259155.1 Syntrophothermus sp. | reverse complement strand
TCCTCGGCTTGCTTACGCTTAGTAACGTCGAAGGCCATGGCCAGGCCTGCAGGTTTGCCCTCATAATCAATCAGGCCGGCGGTGAAAACCACCCCGGCCCGCGGCCCGTCCCCGGCATCGTAGGTCACCAGCCTCATCGCGGCGGAGCCTACGGCACCGGGGGCCCGCGGACCGACGGGGGTCGGAGCCGGGAGAGCTGGGACCCGCCGCCTCAGGCCTGGGCGGGCTCGGCCGCCAGCTCGCGCTCGAGCTCGGTGCCGGCCAGGGTCTCCCGCTCGATGTCGCCCTCGCGGACCAGCCACAGCGCCAGCGCCGAGCCGACGAAGGCGAGGATCGCGCCGAGCACCAGCACCTCGTTCAGCCCGTGGACGAAGCCCTGCTCGGCGGCGCTCCGCGCCGCATCGCGGGCTCCGGCGGGAACGGCGGAGAGCGCCTGCGGCAGCGCCCCGGCCGAGGTCGCTTCGACGAGGCCCCGTGCCTGGTCATGGGAGATGCCGGCTCCGGCCACTTCCTGCGCCTTGGAGGCGCCGGCGCCGAGGAAGATCGCCCCCCAGGCGGCGATGCCGACCGCAACGCCGACCTGCCGGAAGGTGTCGTTGATCCCGGCCGCCATCCCGCTCTGCTCCTTGGGGACGACGCTGAGCGCGACGTCGGCGATCACCGGGTTCAGCAGGCCGACGCCGAGGCCGGCGACGATGAAGCCGGCGAGCAGCGCGGTCCATTCCGAGCCGACGTCGAGGCCGCCCATCAGCACCAGGCCGACGCCGACCAGCGCCAGCCCGGCCGCCATCAGGAAGCGGGCATGGACCTTGGAGAGCAGGGCCCCGGCGATCGGGGCGAAGACGAAGGCGCCCATCGTGATCGGCAGGTAGCGCAGTCCGGCTTCGATCGGGCTGAGGCCGAGGAAGCTCTGCAGGTAGAGCGTCAGGTAGAGGAACAGCGCGAACATCGAGCCGGAGACGGCGAAGGCCGCGAGCTGGACCCCGCTGAAGGCGGGGCGGCGGAAGAAGCCGAGCGGCAGCATCGGCTCCGCCACCCGCCGCTCGATCGCGACGAAGGCCGCCAGCAGCAGCCCGGCCGCGGCGAACAGGGCGACGATCAGCGCGCTGCCCCAGCCCTCGTCGTTGCCGCGGACCAGGGCGAGGACGAGCAGGAACAGCGCGGCGGAGAAGGTGAGGAGCCCGCCCCAGTCGATGCGGGTGGCGCCCGGGTCGCGCGACTCGGCCACCTTCCACTGGGTGACGGCGATCGCGGCGAGGCCGATCGGGACGTTGATCAGGAAGACCGATTCCCAGCCGAGGCCGTCGGTCAGCAGCCCGCCCAGCAGCGGGCCGACCGCGACCGCCACCCCGATCGTCGCGCCGTAGACCCCCATCGCCATCCCGCGTTCGCGGCCGCTGGGGAACTCCTGCGCGACCAAGGCCAGCGAGACGGCGAACATGATCGCGCCGCCGATCCCCTGCACGCCGCGGGCGAAGTTGAGGAAGGTGGGGTCGGGGGAGAGCCCGCAGGCCAGCGAGGCGAGCGAGAAGATCGCGAGGCCGATCGTGAACAGGCGGCGGCGCCCGAGCCGGTCGGCCAGGGAGCCGGCGGTGAGGACGAGCGCGGCGAGCGAGAGCGCGTAGGCGTCGACGACCCACTGCAGGTCGGTGAAGCTGCCGCCGAGGTCCTTGCGGATGGCGGGCAGCGCCGTGTTGACCACGGTGATGTCGAGCAGCAGCATGAAGGTGGCGACGCAGACGGCCCCCAGCGTCCACCACCTGCGGTTGCTTTCGGAAGTCATTTTGGGCTCCATTGCATCGGGTACAATTCGTAAGGAAGCCTTGTCAGGCTTTCTGATCAAGTCACCTTATCAGGCTTCCTTACCAAATGACGACAGAAGCTAGAGCCAGCCTTTCCCAGATCCCCCTGACCGGCCTGATGGAGATCGTCGCCGAGGCCCTCCTGGTCGAATTCCGCGCCGAGCTCGAGGCCGCGGGCTACGGCGACGTCCGGCCCACCCACGGCTGCGTCTTTCGCTTCGTCCACGAGGACGGCCTGCGCCTCACCGACCTCGCGAACCTCGCCCGCATGACGAAGCAGTCGGTCGGCGAGATCGTCGACGACCTCGTCGAGCTCGGCTACGTCGAGCGGGTGCCCGATCCCGACGACCGGCGCGCCAAGCTGATCCGCCTAACCGGGAAGGGCGAACGGGCTCAGGTGGTCGGCTTTGGCCTCTTCGCCCGCCTGGAGGAGCGGATCGCCGAGCGCTACGGCGCCGACCGCCTCGCCGCCGCGCGCGAGCTGCTCGAAGAGATCGCGACCACCCAGGCACCCGACCTCGTCCCCGAGCTCTTCGACGCGGCGCGCTCGGAGAGGCCCGGGGCGTAGCGGCCGGGCGCCGCGAATGCGCTAGCTTTGCGGCTCCGGGCCGCTCCCACGGCCCATCCCAGCACCCTTGGGGGCGTAGCTCAGTTGGTTAGAGCGCCGGCCTGTCACGCCGGAGGTCGCGGGTTCGAGTCCCGTCGCTCCCGCTTCGAGTCGTGCCTGCAGGCATGCCACCTCGGCGGCCGCAACGGCCCGCCCGCGTCGAGGATCAGGTCCTCGGCTCCCTCGGGCCCGAAACTGGGCGCTCCTTCGGCCTCGAGCTCGACCCAGCCCATCCCCTCGACCAGCGCCGCCCGATAGAACGCCGCCGTCCGGCCGAGGTCGCCGACCGGCACTTTGACGTGGTCCATGCAGATCGGCGGCACCGGGGCCGAGGTTACTTTCGCCCGGCGCGATCGAAGAGGCCTTGCGTCCGCGGCGCCGCGGAAGGAGACCGGGCGGCAACCGGCGGTCTCGGGCGCCCCGCCGGCGCGGCCGGGTCAGATCCATTTCTCCCCACCTCCTTCACCAATAATGGGTACACGT
>JBLNAC010000251.1:0-4350 GCA_050259155.1 Syntrophothermus sp. | reverse complement strand
TGTCGTCGCCGGCGAAGACGTCAGCGTAGTCGCGGGTGAACATCTCCGCCGCGACCGCGCTCTGCACGACCGACGCCACCTCGTCAGGGGACGGCCAGATGTCGGCGAGGTAGACCGGCTTCCCCTCGCCGTCCGTGCCCAGCGGCTCGGTGTCCAGGTCGATGTCCATGGTGCCCGCGAGGGCGTAGGCGACGACCAGCGGCGGGGACGCGAGGTAGTTCATCTTCACGTCGGGGTTGATCCGGCCCTCGAAGTTGCGGTTGCCGGACAGCACGGAGACGACCGTCAGGTCGTTGTCGTTGACCGCGGCGCTGATGGCCGGGGGCAGCGGGCCCGAGTTGCCGATGCAGGTGGTGCACCCGTAGCCGACCAGGTTGAACTGGAGCGCGTCGAGGTACTCGGTGAGGCCCGCGCGCTCGAGGTAGTCGGTGACGACGGTCGAACCGGGCGCCAGCGAGGTCTTGACCCAGGGCCTGCGCTTCAGCCCGCGCCGGACGGCGTTGCGCGCGAGCAGGCCGGCGCCGACCATGACGCTCGGGTTGGAGGTGTTGGTGCAGCTGGTGATCGCCGCGATCACGACCCGGCCGTGGTCGAGCTCGAAGCTCGACCCGTCCGCGAGGGTGACCTCGATCGCGTCGCCGGTGCGGCGCTCGGCGGTGGCCGCCGCGGAGTCGCGCAGAGCCGGTCGCGGCCGGCCGCGCTCGACGTCGTGCTCCTCGGCCGGCGGGTCGGAGGCCGGAAACGACTCCCGGCTGGCCTCGTCGACGCCCCCCATCGCCTCCGCGGCGTCGGGGTCGAGCTCGGCCATCGCCTCCAGGAAGGCCTGCTTGGCCTCGGCGAGCGGCACCCGGTCCTGCGGCCGGCGCGGCCCGGCGATGCTCGGCTCGACCTCGCCGAGGTCGAGCTCGAGGCGCTCCGAGAAGACCGGATCGGGGCTCGAACCGTCCGCGAACAGGCCCTGCTCGCGGGCGTAGGCGTCGACCAGCTCGATCGTCTCGGTGGGGCGCCCGGTGAGGTCGAGGTAGCGCAGGGTCTCCGCGTCGACAGGGAAGATCGCGCAGGTCGAGCCGAACTCGGGCGACATGTTGCCGAGGGTCGCTCGGTCGGCGAGCCCGAGCGTCGCCAGACCGGGACCGAAGAACTCGACGAACTTGCCGACGACCCCGCGCTCGCGCAGCATCTCGGTCACCGTCAGCACCAGGTCCGTCGCGGTCGCCCCCTCCGGCAGCTCGCCCTCGAGCCGGAAGCCGACCACCTGCGGCAGCAGCATCGAGATCGGCTGCCCGAGCATCGCCGCCTCGGCCTCGATCCCCCCGACCCCCCAACCGAGGACGCCGAGGCCGTTGACCATCGTCGTGTGCGAGTCGGTCCCGACCAGCGTGTCGGGGTAGGCCTGGAGGACACCGCCGTTCTCGCGGCTGTAGACGACCCGCGCCAGGTACTCGAGGTTGACCTGATGGCAGATCCCCGTCGCCGGGGGCACGACCCGGAAGTTGTCGAACGACTGCTGGCCCCACTTGAGGAACGAGTAGCGCTCGAGGTTCCGCTCGAAGTCCCGCTCGGCGTTGAGCGCGAAGGCCCGCGCGTTGCCGAACGCGTCGACCTGCACCGAGTGGTCGATCACGAGGTCGACGTCGACGAGCGGGTTGATCGCGGCCGGGTCGCCGCCGATCTCCTCCATCGCATCGCGCATCGCCGCCAGGTCGACGACGGCGGGCACTCCGGTGAAGTCCTGCATCAGGACCCGCGCGGGCTGGAAGGGGATCTCGACGCTCGGCTCCGCCCCGGCGTCCCAGCCGGCGATCGCCTCGACGTCGGCGGCGGTGACCGAGACGCCGTCCTCGAGCCGCAGCACGTTCTCGAGCAGGACCTTGATCGAGTAGGGGAGGCGGGCCACGTCGAAGCGCTCCTGCAGCGCGTCGAGCCGGAACACCTGGTACTCGCGGCCGCCGACCGCCAGGGTCGAGCGGGCGCCGAACGAATCGCTGCTCATCCTCTCCTCCCTATCTCTTGTCCTTGGCGTGCTCGGCGTGGCCGTCGGCGACCGCTTCCGCCGCCCTCTGCCCCGCCGATCCGCTCTGCGCTCGCACTGCGATGCTCGGGCTGACCATGCCCAGGTGGGCCATCGCCCGCGCCGGCAGCGGCGCCACGGCGATCTCGACCCGGTTCGCCTCCACCGCCTTCACCACGGCCGCCCCTACCTGCTCGGGGCTCGCCGTGCCCAGGCCCGGCGGCGGCTTCGCGCGCGAGTCGGCGAACATGCCCGCGTCGCGGATGAAGCCCGGCGAGACCAGCGAGACCCCGACCCCCCGGGGCCCGAGGTCGGCGCGCAGAGCCAGGGCGAAGCCGCGCAGGCCGAACTTGGTCGCGTTGTAGACCGAGGTCCTGGGGCTCGCGGACTTGCCGGCGAGCGAGGAGATGAAGACGAGCTGGCCGCGGCCGCGCTCGACCATCGCCGGGTAAAGCGTGCGTGCCAGCAGCATCGGCGCCTCGAGATTGACCCGAAGCGCCCGCGACACCTCCTCGGCGCTGAAATCCGAAAGCCAGCCGGCGCCGGGAAGGCCGGCGTTGGCGACCAGGATCTCGACCGCGCCGGCCTCGGCGGCGAGCCGCTCGGCGGCGCCCTCCTCCGCCAGGTCGGCGACGACGAAACGGTGGCCGTCGCCGGGCAGCGAGGTCGCCAGCCGCTCCAGCTCCTCGGGCTTGCGCGAGCTGAGGACCAGCCTCGCGCCGCGAGCCGCCAGCGCCCCTCCGATCGCGCGCCCCAGGCCTCCGGTGGCGCCGGTCAGGAGTGCTGTGCGGCCCGCAAGTTGCATACCAGCAGCCAAGCTAGCAGGGGGGGTTGCCGACAGGGCTCCCAGGCTCGCGGGCATCGGAGCCGAAGGAAATATTTGTGTTTCGTGAGCAGACAACCGGGAGATCGTCTACACTGCCGCGAGTACGCAGGACCGAAACGCCGAGTCCCGCTCATCGCGAAGGTGACGGGAACGGGGGAACCACGTTTTCGGGGCTAACCCGCCAGCCAGGCGGGGGCGCAGGCTCCTTTATCGCGCCAGCCCGACAGCTAACCCCGTAGGCCGACAAAGGAGATCGGTTTGTCGTTGCGCAGTCTCAAGCTGAGGGCCGTAGGGACGTTGGCGGTGGCGCTGGGTGCCGTCGCGCTGCTGGCCCCCGCGGGCGCCTCCGCCGCCTGCACGGGAGGCGGCCTCTCGCCTGCCGAAGTCGACGTCTGCACCCCGACCGCGAAGGCGAAGCTGCTTCCCAACGGGATGCTCATCCCGCCGAAGAGCGCTCCCGCGCGCGTCAAGCTGGTGGTCGCGGCGGCCAACAAGATCCGCTCCAAGCCGTACGTCTGGGGCGGCGGCCACGGCCGCTGGTGGGATCGCGGGTACGACTGCTCGGGCTCGGTCAGCTTCGCGCTCCACGGAGGCAGATTCCTCGAAAGCCCGCTGCCTTCAGGGCCGATGATGAAGTGGGGTCTCGCGGGCGAAGGCCGCTGGATCACGGTCTACGCCAACGGCGGCCACGCCTACGCGGTGATCGCCGGCTACCGCTGGGACACCTCCGGCGACACGGCGGGTGAAACCGGGCCGCGCTGGCACCCGGAACTGCGCGATAACGTCGGCTTCGTCGCCCGGCATCCGGCGGGCTACTAGCGACACTCCACGGCGTCTAAGCCGCGCTGTCCTCTTTGTCCTTGCTTTTTGGTCCGGCTGGGATACCTTCACGGCGTCGCTTCCGCGCCTGACATCCGCCTGACCGGCCTCACCAAGCGCTACGGCGAGGTGGTTGCCGTAGCCGGCATCGACCTCGAGATCGAGCAGGGCGAGTTCTTCACGATGCTCGGGCCCTCGGGCTCGGGCAAGACGACGACGCTGCGGATGATCGCCGGCTTCGAGGACCCCAGCGGCGGCACCATCGAGCTCGCCGGCGAGGACGTCAGCGGCACGCCCCCGTACGAACGCGCCGTCAACACCGTCTTCCAGGACTACGCGCTGTTCCCGCACATGACCGTCGCCCAGAACGTCGAGTACGGGATGAAGGTCGCCAGGGTGGACAGGGCGGAGCGGGCGAGGCGCCGCGACGAGGCGCTGGAGATGGTCCGCCTGCCCGGCTACGCGAGCCGCTGGCCGGCCGAGCTGTCGGGAGGCCAGCGACAGCGGGTGGCGCTGGCGCGGGCGATCGTCAACAAGCCGAAGGTCCTGTTGCTCGACGAGCCGCTCGGCGCGCTCGACCTGAAGCTGCGCGAGCAGATGCAGATCGAGCTCAAGACGATCCAGGGGGAGGTCGGCATCACCTTCGTCTACGTAACCCACGACCAGGACGAGGCGCTGACGATGAGCGACAGGA
>JBLNAC010000250.1:0-3064 GCA_050259155.1 Syntrophothermus sp. | reverse complement strand
AGCCAGTCCCAGCAGGGCGTGCCCGCCGGTCAGACCGCGGCCACCGACGCGCACTTCGCCGGCATCGCGGCGACGCCGCCCAAAGCCGCGCCGCGCCTGCGGCTGGACAACTACCTGGGCGAACCCTTCGACCTCGCCGCGCTGAAGGGCAAGAAGGCCGCGCTCGTCACCTTCATCTACGACCACTGCCCGGACGTCTGCCCGCTGATCGTCAGCCACCTGAAGACCGCCCAGGCGGAGCTCGGGGAAAAGGCCGACGGGGTCGAAGTGATCGCCGTCTCCACCGACCCCAAGGGCGACACCCCGAAGACCGTCGCCGGGTTCCTCGACGAGCACGGGATGACCGGCAGGATGCAGTACCTGATCGGCTCCCGGTCGGAGCTGGAAAAAGTCTGGTCGGACTGGAACATCGTCGCCAGGCCCGAAAAGGCGAGCCCCGACCTGGTCGAGCATTCCGCCCTGGTGTATGGCATCGCCGCCGACGGGAAGGTGACGACGCTCTACCCGGCCAACTTCAAGCCCTCGCAGATCGTCCACGACGTCCCCCTGCTGGAGCAGCAGTAGCGCGATGCGGCGGTTCGCCGTTCCCGCGATCGCGATCGCGCTGGTCGCGGGCCTGATCGCCTTCGAGGCCCTCTCCGCCGGCTCCGGCTCGACGCCCAAGCAGGCGCCTCCGCTGCCGCCACAGGTGATGCAGCCGCCGAAGGAGACGCTCGCCAGCCTGCGGGGCGCACCGGCGCTGATCAACTTCTGGGCCAGCTGGTGCGAGCCGTGCCGGCAGGAGGCGCCCCAGCTGCAGCGCCTGCAACGCTCGCTCGGATCGCTGGGGGCCCTGGTCGGGGTCGATTACACCGACAAGGCCGACGCCGGCCGCGCTTTTCTCGCGCGGTACGGCTGGACGTTCCCGGTCCTCGAAGACCCCGACGGGACCTACGGCGCCCGCTATGCGCTTAACGGCCTGCCGACGACGGTCGTCCTCGACGCCCGCGGCCGCATCGTCGAGACCCTGCGCGGGCCTCAGACCACCGCCGACCTACGCGAAGCGCTGCGGGCCGCCGGCTAGGAGCCCGCCGCCTCGTCCTAAGCCTCGACGGCCTCGCCGTTGGCGGTAAGGACGATCTCGATGTTGCCGCGGGTGGCGTTCGAGTACGGGCAGACCTGGTGCGCCTCGCGGACGATCTCGACCGCCTCGGCGGCGTCCGCGACGGAGGGGAGGTCGACGTGCAGGTCGACGGCGACGTTGTAGCCGCGCTCCGCCGTCGTCACCAGCGCCACCTTCGAGTCGATCGCGACATCGCCGACCTCGGCCCGGCGCCGCTGCCCGACGACCCCGATCGCACCCTCGAAGCAGGCCGCGTAGCCGACGGCGAAGAGCTGCTCGGGGTTGGTGCCGTCGCCCTCGCCGCCCATCTCGACCGGCAGGCGCAGGTCGACCTCGAGCCTGCCGTCGCTGGTCCGCCCGCGGCCGTCGGCGCGACCGCCGGTGACGTGGGCCTCGGCCGTGTACAGGACCTTGGTGCTCATCTCTCTCCTTCCGCCGGCGGCGCGGCTCGCGGGTCCGATCAGCGGCCAACCCTAGCGGCCGGCGATCGGCGGTCGAACCGCACGCGGAAGCGGTACAGCGCGGGCGTCCGGTCGGCGTTGCCGGCCGCGTCGATCGCGTCGATCCGGACCGTGTGGGCGCCGAGGCCGACGCCGAAGACACGCGGCGAGCGGCAGGGACGCCAGCGGCCGCGGTCGAGCCTGCAGCGGAAGCGCGAGCCGGGCTCGCTGGAGGCGAAGCGGAAGGCGACCCGCCGGTGGCGCCGGCCGCTGAGGACGAGCTTCGGCGGGTGCCGGGTGATCCTCGTCCGCGGCGGCGTCGTGTCGCGCGTGGGAGGCGCGGGCGGTTCGGGCGGCGGGGGGAGCTCTTCGACGTTGCGGAATTCTTCGGGGATCGCCTGCCGCACCGTCTCGCATTCGACCGGGGTCGGGTCCGCGTACTCGGCGGTCGGCACGTCGATGACGGCGATGTCGACGTCGCTGCCGCAGTCGATCGCGGCGTCCGTGTCACCGGAGTTGGCGAGGATAGTGTCCGCGCCCGGGCCGGCAGCGTAGCGGTCGGCCCCCTTGTGCCCGAGCAGCTGGTTGGGCCCGGCATCGCCGCTGAGGTCGTCTTCGAATTCCGAGCCCTCCAGGTCCTCGACTTCGGCCAGCGTGTCGGTCGAGCCGGCGCCGCAGCCGGGTTCGCCGAAGCGGCCCGCGGAGCCCGCCGCCAGATCGGCTGCGACGCCTTCTCCGGCCCGCGCCCACGAGGCGTTGTCGCGGCCGGCCCCCCCGGCGATCGCCTCGCCGTCGCAGATCGAGGTCGAGAGGAAGAGGTCGTTGCCATCGCCGCCGAACAGCTGGTCGGGCCCGCCCTCGTGGATCAGGATGTCGTCGCGGCCGAGCGCGGAGAGCGTGTCGGCGGCCGCACCGCGACCGTCGACCAGCAGGTCCTCGCTCTCGGCGCCGCCGGTGAGCGAGTCGGCGCCCTCGCCACCGAGGACGATCACCCCCGCTTCCTGCGGAAAGCCGCTGGCGGTGAGGCTGTCTGCGCCGTCCATCCCCGCGAGGACGACGGCGTCGAGCGGGGCGAAGAGCGTGCAGGTGGCGGTGGCGCCGCTGAAGGCGCAGTCCGATTCAGCTCCGGCCGAGGCGTCGAAGGTCCCGGACGCGAGCGAGAAGGTGACCGTCGCCGGCGCCCCCGGCGAATATGCCGCGGTGACGTCATCGGCGCCATCGGTCGCGGTCAGATAGAGCTGCTCGAGGGGCGTGCCGGGAGGGGTCAGCGCGCCGACCGCGACCTTGCTCGTGTCGCGCGGCGTGACCGCCTGCGCCGAGCCCTCGCAGCGTTCGGCCGCCGCCCCCGTGCAATTGTCGGTGCCGGAGCCCCCGTCCGCGGTGTCGGCCCCGGCACCGCCTTCCAGCAGGTCGCCGTCGGCGCCGCCGAAGAGGTGGTCTTCGCCCCCCTCGCCGAGGATCACGTCGGCGCCGCCGCCGCCGTAGATCGTCTCCCCGCCTTCGCCGCCGACGATGTAGTCGG
>JBLNAC010000249.1:0-3727 GCA_050259155.1 Syntrophothermus sp. | reverse complement strand
ATGATGTTCGGCGGGGCGCCCACACCGGCGCCCGCCCCCGCCGACGGCGGCGATTGAGCGGTCGGGCCACCCGCTCACTCCTCCTCGCCGTCGCAGGCGTGCGTCGCCCTCCCGGGCCGCGGCTCAGACCGCGGCCGGGCCGGGCGGGGACGCGCGGTGGAACAACCGGTAGAATAGGTAGGCGCCGGTCTCCCGCAGGACGTAGCGCAGCTCCGTCGACCGGCCGCGCACCGCCGGGCCGGTCCGCACCGGCGACGTCTTGGCCTTGATGGCGAGGTCGCGGGCCATCTGGCGGGCCCGCAGGCTGTGCCACGGGTCGGTCACGAGCACCGCGCTGTGCCAGCCCCGGCGCCGGAAGACGACCGCGGCCGCCTGTAGCGACAGCAGCGTGTCGCTGCCCTCGCCCACCGGCACGAGCGCCTGTCGCGGCACCTCGTGCCGGACGAGGTAGTTCGCCCCCGCCTGCCCCTCGGTGAACCGGTCCCCGGGCTGGCTGCCGCCCACAGTGACGATGCGCAGGGCGACGCCACGGCGGTAGAGCTGCGCCGCGTGGTCCAGCCGTGCGGCGAACACCGCTGACGGGCGGCCGTCGTACTGGGAGGCTCCCAGCACGACGATCGCGTCCGAGGCGGGCCGGCTGTCCGAGCGGGCGACCAGCCACACCTCGAACGCCGTCCCGGCGACGACGGCGACGACGAGCGCGAGCACGGCGACCAGGATCCGAAGGACCCACCGCGGCCACGACGCCCCGCCCGGGGAGCGGTCCCGGGAGTGCCGTGGCCGCGGTGGCGCGTCGTCAGCCCGCCCCCGGGCGGCAAGCGTGTCCTGCGTCAACGCGTGTCGCTGCCCGCCGAGCGCTCGAGGACCGTCGCGCGACCCGCCTCCAGGCGGGCGACCGGGACCCGGAACGGCGAGCAGGACACGTAGTCCAGCCCGGCCTCGTGGAAGAAGTGCACCGACTCCGGGTCACCTCCGTGCTCGCCACAGACGCCTATCTTGAGGTTCGGCCGGGTGGCGCGGCCCTCCTCGACCGAGATGCGCACCAGCCGGCCCACGCCCTCGCGGTCGAGCGACTCGAACGGCGACACCCCGAAGATGCCGAGGTCGAGGTAGCGGCCGAAGAACGAGGCCTCCACGTCGTCGCGCGAGAAGCCCCAGCCCATCTGGGTTAGGTCGTTGGTGCCGAAGGAGAAGAACTCCGCCGCCTCGGCGATCTGTCCGGACGTCACCGCCGCCCGCGGCACTTCGATCATGGTGCCGATGAGCGCCGGCACGTCGACGCCGGTGTCCGCGGCGACCTGCGCGAGGATCTTCTCGGTCTCCTCGCGGACGACCTCCAGCTCCTGCACCGCGCCGACCAGCGGCACCATGATCTCCGGCTGCGGGTCGCCGCCGGCCTTCTTACGCTCGGCCGCCGCCTCGGCGATTGCGCGCACCTGGAGGGCGACTAGGCCGGGGATGACTAGCCCGAGCCGGACCCCGCGCAGGCCCAGCATGGGGTTCTGCTCGTGCAGCCGCCGCACCGCGTCCAGCAGCGTGCGGTCCTTGTCCGGGACCGGCTCGCCCTTCGCCTCCGCCACCGCGATCGCGACGGACAGCTCGGTGAGGTCGGGCAGGAACTCGTGCAGCGGCGGGTCGATCAGCCGGATCGTCACCGGCAGGCCGTCCATGGCGGCGAGGATCTCGATGAAGTCGCCCCGCTGGAGCGGCAGCAGCGCCGCGAGCGCCTCCTCCCGCTCCGCGTCGGTCTCGGCGAGGATCAGCCGCTCGACGAACTGCCGGCGCTCGCCGAGGAACATGTGCTCGGTCCGGCACAGGCCGATGCCCTGCGCGCCGAACCGCCGCGCGCGCTCGGAGTCCTCCGGGGTGTCGGCGTTGGCGCGGACGCCGAGCCGGCGCACCTCGTCGGCGTGCGTGACGAGCTGGTGCACGGCCTCGACCAGCGGGCCGGCGCCGTCGGCTGCGATCGTCCCCTCGAAGTACTGGACGACCGGGGAGGCGACCACCGGCACCTCGCCGAGGAACACCTCGCCGCTCGTGCCGTCGATGGAGATCAGGTTACCCTCGTTCACGACGAGCCCGCCGGGCGCGGTGAAGCGCCGGTTGGCGACGTCGACGTCGAGCTCCTCCGCGCCGCACACGCAGGTCTTGCCCATGCCGCGGGCGACCACCGCGGCGTGCGAGGTCTTGCCGCCGCGGGAGGTGAGGATGCCCTGCGCGGCGATCATGCCGTTGAGGTCGTCCGGGTTGGTCTCCCGGCGGACGAGGATGACCTTCTCACCGCGCGCCGCGGCCGCCTCGGCCCGGTCGGAGTCGAAGACCGCCTCGCCGACCGCGGCGCCGGGCGAGGCGTTCATGCCCTTCGTGATCCGCTGCGCGCTGGTGTCCTCGTCGAAGCGCGGGAACATGAGCTGGGCGAGCTGGGCGCCGGACACCCGGGTGAGCGCCTCGTCGGTGTCGATCAGGCCCTCGTCGACGAGCTGGGTGGCGATCCGTAACGCCGCGCCCGCCGTCCGCTTGCCGACCCGGGTCTGCAGCATCCACAGCTTGCGGCGCTCGATCGTGAACTCGATGTCGCACAGGTCCCGGTAGTGCTCCTCCAGCCGCCGCATGATGCCGATCAGCTCGTCGTACGCCGGCTTGTCGATCTTCTCCAGCTCGGCGAGCGGCAGCGTGTTGCGGATGCCGGCTTGTCGATCTTCTCCAGCTCGGCGAGCGGCAGCGTGTTGCGGATGCCGGCGACGACGTCCTCCCCCTGCGAGTACTGCAGGTAGTCGCCGTAGACGCCGCGGTCGCCGGTGCCCGGGTCGCGGGTGAAGGCGACGCCGGTGCCGGAGTCGAGGCCGAGGTTGCCGAAGACCATCGCCATGACGTTGACCGCCGTGCCGAGGTCGGAGGGGATGCGCTCCTGCCGCCGGTAGAGCTTGGCCCGCTCGCCGTTCCAGGAGTCGAAGACGGCGTGGATCGCCAGGTCGAGCTGCTCGCGCGGGTCCTGCGGGAACTCCCGCCGGGTCTGCTCGCGGACGATGCCCTTGAACGTGTCGACGAGCGCGCGCAGGTCGTTCTCGTCGAGGTCGAGGTCGCTGGTCGTGCCCTTGAAGTGCTTGGCCGCGTCGAGGGCGTGCTCGAACAGGTCGCCGTCCACCCCGAGCACGGTCTTGCCGAACATCTGGAGCAGCCGCCGGTAGGAGTCCCAGGCGAATCGCTCGTTGCCGGTCTGCTTGGCCAGGCCGGTGACCGACTCGTCGTTGAGCCCGATGTTGAGGACGGTGTCCATCATCCCGGGCATCGAGAACTTCGCGCCCGACCGGACGGAGACCAGCAGCGGGTCGTCGGCCTGGCCCAGGCCCTTGCCCATCGCCCGCTCGAGCGCGACGAGGTGCTGGCTGACCTCGTAGCGCAGCTCCGGCGGCTCGCTGCCGCTGTTCAGGTAGACCTTGCAGGCCTCGGTGGTGATCGTGAAGCCAGGCGGGACGGGGATGCCGAGGTTGGTCATCTCGGCGAGGTTGGCTCCCTTGCCACCCAGCAGGTCCTTGAGGTCCTTGTTGCCCTCGCTGAAGTCGTAGACGTACTTGGCCATGCCGTCCTCCCGCCGCGCGTACCGAGCTGGGCTCAGACGCTACCGCCCCCGTCCGGAGAAGGGGATCTGTACTCCCCCCGGACCGTCGGGGGCGCCGGGCTCCCGCGTTCCACGGCCTCCGCGTCGTAGGTCTTCGCCCGGCCGAGC
>JBLNAC010000248.1:0-4174 GCA_050259155.1 Syntrophothermus sp. | reverse complement strand
AGCAGCGCCGCCCCGACATCGGCCGCGCCCGCGACCTGCTCGGCTGGGAGCCGACGATCGACCTCCACGAGGGCCTGCGGCGGACGATCGAGCAGGCCGGGGTCGAGCGGCTGGTCGGGGCTCGCCTCTGATCCGATGCGCGGTCAGCCGGCGCGGGGGGCGTCGGCGAAGGAGCGAAGCGCCACTCCCTCGGCCGCGAGCACCGCGCGCACCGCCGGATCGCAGAGCGCACGCAGCTCGACCTCCCGCTCGGCCGAGTAGGAGGACTCGCCGTGCATCCCGGTCCCGGGGTGGCAGCCGAGCTCGGTCCAGCCAGCCGGCAGCGAGGCGATCAGCGCGATCAGGTGGCTGCTGCTGATGCCCTCGGGGAATGGCTCCCCCTTGCCGCTCTGGCCGTAGAAGCCGCCCTCGTAGCGGATCCGGCGCCCGCGCAGCGGAACGCCGAGCTCGCTCGCGATCCGCGCCGCGGTCGAGGCGACGGGCTCGGAGTTGTGGACATGCTGGTGGGAGTCGACGTGCGTCGGCGGGCGGCCGACCAGCTCATGGAAGAGCCGCAGCTGGTCGCGGCACTCCCTCTCGACCGCGACCGGGTCGCCTTCGTCGCAGCGGCGGTAGGCCGGCAGCCACTGGCCGGCCGCGTAGTCCCACTGACCGAGGTCCAGGTGGAGGCCGATCGCCAGGCGGGGGAGAGCGGCGACCGCCTCGACGGCTTCGGGCGCGGCGGTCTGGCGGACCATCAGGCTGGCGCTGGTGACTATCCCCTGCTGGTGGGCGGCGACGATCCCCGCGTTGACCGCCGCGCAGAGGCCGAGGTCGTCGGCGTTGACGATCAGGTACCGGGTCGGGTCCATCTCAGAGGTCCAGCCCTTCGGCGATCGCGGTGGCGTCGGCGAGCCAGTCGTGGCGCTGTCCCTGCGGCGGGCTCCAGGGCGGGGGCGCCCAGCCGAGCCACTGCACCGCGACGTGGAGGCGGGCGAGGTCGAGCTTGCGGGGCTCGAAGCGGGGGACCCCGGGGACCGACGCGTAGGCGGCCGCCAGCTCCGCCCGCTCGCGCTCGGTCCACCCGCCGCTGACCAGGGCCGCGAGGTCGAGGAGACCGGGAGCGACGGCCGCCGACTCCCAGTCGACCGGCGCGACGCGGGGAGCCCCGGCGCCGTTGGCCACCAGCACGTTCGCGGGGTAGAAGTCGCCGTGGACCACGGTGAGCGGCAGCGCCCCGAGCTCCTCGACGACGGCACCGTAGCGCCCGGCGAGCCAGCCGAGGAAGCTCAGGCTGGGATGCCGTCGGTCACGGGCGGCCGCGAAGCGGCGGGCTCGCTCGAGCCAGCGCAGGTATCCGAAGCCGTCCGCCCGCATCAGGCGCCCCCGCTCGGCATGGCGGTCGAGGTCGGCGGACGTCGCGACGTGGAGCGCGCCGAGCCAGCGGGCGGCGTCGAGCCAGGGCCCGCCGTACTCGTGCTCGACGAGCGAGCGCCCGTCGATCCACTCCACGAACAGCCAGGTCCCGTCCCGTCCGGCGTCGGTCGAGCCGAGGTAGCGCGGCGGCCCGGCCGGCGCCGCCGGGAGCACGGATGCGTAGACGGCGGCCTCACGCCGGGGATCGTGCAGGAATCGGGGCTTGGCGAGCCGCGCGTCGGCGTGCATCGCCTCCCACTCGACTCGCTTGAACGCCAGCCGCGTCTCCTGTCCGGATCGATCCCGCACAGTGAGGCGCTCGAGGGGGAAGCTGGTCCAGTACTCGGATCGGCGCCGCCTCACCCTCTCCGGCTCGTCGAGCCCCGCGGCGGCGAAGGCGCCCCGCAGCGCGGCCAGCAGCTCCTCGTCGCGGGGCCGCGCCTTCCCCGTCATCGGGCGGCGCCCCTCGCCGCGCCCAGCCGCTCGAGCAGGGATGAGAGGACGACGCGGGCGTCGAGGTGCTCCTCGGCCAGCTCGCGGGCCGCGGCACGATGCCGGTCGGGGTCCGCGGCGATCGCCGCGATCGCCGCCGCCGCCTCGGCGGCATCGGCGAACGCCAGCAGTCCCTCGCCCGTCGGCAGCCGCTCGGAGAAGCCGGTGTCCTGCGCGACGACCGGCCGCCCGCTCGCCAGATAGGCGGCGCTGCGGTCGCTGAACCAGCCGCTGCGCGAGTCCACGTAGCCGCTCTTGGCGACGCAGAGCTCGGCCGCCGAGGCACGGACGAAGTCCGCGTAGGAGCCAGGCGTGCTCGCCACCCTCGCCGGGTCGACGAGGTCCCAGCCGTTCGCTCGCAGCGCGCGCAGGTCCGGGACCTCCCCGCGGTCGATCGCGAGCGCCGGCCGCAGCCGGGCGCTCGTCCTCCGCGGCAGGTCGATCAACCGTCGCCACGAATGCGCCCGCTGCCCGTATCGGATCCCGCCGTGCTCGATCGACCCGTAGCTGCGCCAGTGGCCGACCGTCGTGAATGCCCCGCCTCTCGCGGCGGCGGTCCCGGGCCAGTGCTCCAGGGCCACCGGCGGCAGCGTCTCGATCCAGTTCCTGCCGAGGGTCGGGATCGGGCAGTCGGGGTGCCCGATCCGCGAGCCGACGGTGGCGAAGTGCGTGTGGAGGTCCAATCCCAGATCCTCCCCGGCGGCCGCCCAGGCCTGGTTGAACCCCGGGTCGAGGTCGAGGAAGGCGCGGACCGCGACCGGCTCCAGCAGCCGCTCCTCGCGCAGCGATCCCGAGAGGTTCAGCAGCAGGTCCGCGCCGCGGGCGAACGCCTCCAGGCGCGAGAGCTCGAGGCCCACGGTCTCGGCTCCGTCCGCGGCGAGGAGCGCCGCCTGCTCGCCTAGGAGCGGCAGCGAGCGGAAGTAGCGCACGACCTCTCCTCCCCGGCGCAGCGCGTCCCTCGGCACCGCCTCGACCGCGATCACCTCGTGGCCGAGCGACCTCAGCCCGGCCACGTACTGGAGCGCGGCCCAGCTGGCGCCGCCCTGGTGGGGCACACCGGCGAGCATGCCGCTGACGAGAATGCGCAGGCGTTCCACCGCCGCCTACCCCCCGACGCCGATCGCCGCCAGGAGGCGGGCGAGGACCAGGTCGGAATTGAGCCGCTCCTCGGCCAGCGCTCGGGCGGCGCGACCTTCGCGCTCCGGATCGCGGACGATGCGGCGGGCGCCGTCGGCGGCCTGGCGGAGGTTCGAGAAGGTGATCAGCCCCTCACCGAGGGGGAGGTCGGCGATGCCGGTGTCCTGCACCAGGGCGGGCCGGCCGGTGGCGAGGTAGGCGGCCGTCCGGTCGCTGAACCAGCCGCACCGGGTGGCCACGTAGACGCCGTTGGCGACCGAGAACTCCGCCCCCGAGCCGCGCAGGTACTCGCGGTAGGCCGCCGGATCGCCGCCGGCGCCGTGCGGGTCGACGATCGACCACCCGTGTCGCTCGAGCTCCGCCCGGTCGCCGGCGTCGTCGTCGTGGATGTCGAGAGCGAGCTCGAAGCTGGCCTCGGCGACGCGCGGCGGGAGCCCGGCGGCGCGCCTGAACTCGTGATGCTTCAGCCGCAGGGTGCGGCCGCCCAGCCGCAGCGGCCCGTAGGGACTCCGCCAGCCGGCCACGGTCGTGAAGCGAAACGGCCTCGTCGTGGGCAGCGGCTGCGCCGGCCACTCGTCGAGGAGGACCGGCGGCAGCGTCGGGACCCACTCGATCCGGGTCGGCGGCAGCGCCGCGCGGCCGTTGGCCAGGTTCAGCCCGACCGTCACGTGCCGGTCGTGGCCGGCGAGCCTGAAGCCCAGGCGCGGGTCCGCGTGCCAGACCTGGGTGAAGCCCGGGTCGAGGTCGACGTACACCCGCGTTCCGCGACCCGCCGGGAGCAGATCGGGGGGGAGGTGGCCGCTGAGGTTGAAGACCACCTCCGCCTCCGCGACCAGCTCGCGGACCTGGTCGATCGCGAGGCCCCGCATCGTCACGCCCTTCTCGTCGAGCAGGGTCGCCCGCCCGGCGAGCCCGAAATCGTCGACGACCCGGTCGAAATGGACGCGGTTGAGCGAGTCGTCGAACGTGGCCTGGGCGCCGGCCCGGTCGACGCAGGCCGACCCGGGCAGCCGCTCGACCAGATGGCCGTCGTAGCCGAGCCTGCGCAGCCCCAGCAGCCAGGACAGGCGCACCCACGCCTCGCCGCCGTTGAGCGGCTTGTTCGCCAGGGCGCCGGCGACGACCGCGACCGCCACCTCAGTCAACCGCC